>NZ_CP009268.1:4200000-4352101 GCF_000807255.1 Clostridium pasteurianum DSM 525 = ATCC 6013
ATTATAATTTGGAAGAAGTTTTCCATTATTTCCTTCTATGGATATATTCACAGGAATGTAGGTATCTCCATTTTTGCTAAGTGAAGCAGCATTAGCTATATTAGTAACTTTACCTGTCATTTTTGTATTGGGATCAGAAGTTGGTATTATTTCAACGGATTTTCCTACTGATACATCTTTTATGAATTCTTCACTTACATTTGCTTCCACGTAGAGGCTATTTAGATCCTTTAAAGTTAATGCTGCTTTTTCTGGGCTAACTAAATCTCCTGCTTTATATGTAATATCAGTAGCTACAGCATTATCCATATTGGATATTATACCACTGTCATTTAAGTACGGTCTATTTAGTTTAGCCTTTAGTGCATCTATTTCTATCTTATCAGCATCTATCTTAGCCTGTCCCGCATCTATTTTGGCTTGATATGCCTTTTTAGCATTATCCCCTGTTATATCTTTCTTACTTTCCACATCTGCATTCTTAGCACTTATATCTGCATCTAAAGCTTTTTGCTTTCCTTTAATTGTTGCATTATAATCACTCATATCCAGATCTATAAGTTTATCACCTTTTTTTACTAACTGTCCTTCCTGCACATTTACTTTTGTTACCTTTGGAATAGCCGTTGCAGGAAAATCTATGACAATATTTTCAACATTAGCTGCTTGAACTGTTCCTGAAGCTTCTATAGTATTCTTATTTTGCTTTGCTGACGCTGCAGTTTTTTTGTCTGTATTTGCTGTACTTGAACCTCCACAAGCAGTCAATACTAATGTTAATCCTATAGAAATAATTAATAAGCATATTTTTTGTCTTCTCATTATTCTTCTACCACCCTTCCATCTCTTACATATATAATTTTTTGACCATATTTTGCTGAATCAGGAGAATGAGTAACTTGCACAATAGTTTTTCCATTTTCCAAATTTATTTTTCTAAGTAATTCCATAACTTCTCTTCCTGTCTTACTATCTAAATTTCCTATAGGTTCATCTGCAAGTATTACATCAGGTTCATTAATAAGTGCCCTTGCGATTGCAACCCTTTGCTGTTGTCCTCCTGATAATTCTCTTGGTGTATGCTTTCTCCTATCCTTAAGACTTACTATTTCCAATATATTTTCTAATTTTTCTTTATAATCTTTAAGTTTTTTACCATCTAATAGTATCGGCAGCATTATATTTTCTTCTACATTTAAGTTTGGTATAAGATTATAAAATTGAAATACAAATCCTACATCTCTTCTTCTCATAATACTTTGTGCTTTATCATTCATTACAGAAAGTTCTTTTCCCGATATTTTAACACTGCCGCTTGTAGGTTTATCTAATCCACCTAGTAAATATAAAAGAGTACTCTTTCCTGAGCCAGAAGGTCCCATTATAGAAACAAATTCTCCTCTTTTTATTTTAAGATTAATATTTTTTAATATATCTACACTTTCTGTTCCTAGTTTATAAGTTTTATTAAGCTCTTTAGCTTCAATTATCACTTCATTTAAATCAGGCTGTCTCTGTAAAGCTTCCATATTAAATCAACTCCTTTTTATAACATTTTATTTCATACAAATATTTATTCATATTTTATAGCTTCAATGATATTTAGCTTTGAAGACTTCAAAGCAGGTATTATTGAAGAAATTAAAGTTATAATCATACCTAGTATTAAACAAGTTATAAATATCTGTGCTTCATAATGTACAGGCATTGGAAAGTTTGCAGACTTTAATACGAAAGGCATAATATACGTAGATATAAGACCTCCAAATATACCCATAACAGCACCTATAATTCCTACTGAAAATGCCTCTATAAACAACATTTTTATAGTCTGAATTTTACTCATACCTACAGAAGCCAATACCGCCAATTGCCTTTTTCTTTCCATAAAGCTTATTATAAAATTATTAAGTACACCAAATGCTCCAATAACAAGAGATACTACAGGAAATATTTTAATTATCATAAGCATCTGATTAATTTGTTTAGCATTTTGTTCCTCCATACTTCTCCATGAAATTGCATTTATTTGGTTTCCCTTAAATTGCTTACTTAAATTATCTGCTACTTCATCTGGATCTTTATTGGTAGCAGCAAATATACTACCATATTGATTTAATTTAAAATCCTGCTTTAAATATTTCTCTGAAACTATAGCCATACTTCCATTATACATAAGAGTACTAAAAGTTCCTGAAATTTTATAATCTCTATCACCATTAGCCGTTTTCAAAGTTATTACATCCCCAATATTTAGATTTAGACTTTGTCTTACACTTTCTGTTATCACAATTTCTCTATTATCATATAAATTTTTTAAAACATTATCTCTATTTTGAAGAAAATTTACATTCATAAAATCATTAAAATACTTAGGATTATAACCATATATGCCCATAATATTACTATTGGTATCTTCAATCTTTGTAGAATTAGCAGAATACATACCAGCAGCCTCAGAAATACCATCAGTATTTCTTACCCTACTTAAAATATCATTATTTAAAACACCTCCATTACTGCTAATAAATACATCACACTTGGATATTTCATAAGCCTTTACCAGTTCTTTTCCTAAACTGAAACTTACTATATTTAGCATAAATAATGCAGATATACCTATAGTTAAAAGTGATATATTATTCAATATATTTTTATTATTCCTAAGATTTTTTGCGGCCAGTATTCCTTCATTTCTGAATATCAGTGCATATAATTTTTCAAGTATTATGACAAATAGTCTAGTAAAATATGGAACAATAATTACAACCCCAATAGTCCCTATTACCATACCTATCAAATCTAAGAGAATAGCTATACCTCCTTTAATCGATAATCTAGGTAAAATTAAAGCAATTAAAATTAATACTAAAGCTAAGATAAATTTCCATATCTTTTTTCTTTGAACAGTATCAATAGTATTTAAAACCACATCTTTCACTGAAAGTTTTGATACCTTTATTATGGGTATTATGGCACTAAAAGTGGAAACTGATACTGCAAAAATAAATGCTATAGCTATTTGATTCGTACTATAATTTATATTTATATCAATTCCACCTGCCTGACTGCTTAGTCCTATAGCTGCCAGTTTTACTATTCCTATTCCCACTACTATTCCTATTATACCCCCTATTATTCCATAAATTATGCTTTCACATATGAGCACTGAATCTGTCATAAATTTAGTAGCTCCAATGCTCCTAAAAGTTCCTATTATGGGGAGCCTTTCTATTATAATAACTTTAAAAACTGTGTATATTATAAACACACTCATGGTTAAAACAATTATGAGCATAGCCATAAAAGCGGTACTTGTAGATTTGGTATTTTCATTTATTTCATCCATATCTATAGTTGGTTTCACATTATAGTTTTTGTATGAATCTGTAAGTTGTTTTATAAGATTATCTGTATCCGATGGGTTTTTAGTTTTTAAATAAATTGTGGATGCCATTCCTCTAGCATCATTTAATTGCTGTGCAGTGGACTTTGGAATGATTGCTAAAATAGTTTTATCTTCTGTTTTAAATATTCCATCTGATTCTACAATACCTGCTACAGTAAAGATTTGATTATTATTACTGAAATTTAACTTTAATTTATCACCAAGCTTAATATTATATTTATCTGATGACTTTTTACTTATAATGATTTTATTACCTTGAAATAGATTTATAGATAAACTATCTATAAATTTAAGAGGATTCATACTTTCCAAATCATTATAATCTATACCAGTAAGCTGAACCGGTATAACTTCATCTATATTATAACTATATTGACCATTCACATTCATTTCTTCAACTATATAATCTAATTTATCTTTATATATCTGTGCCTTATTTGATAAAAAATAAGGTGAAGGTGATTCTTGACCTGCTGTAATCATTATTTCGGCACTTCCAAAAGCACTTTTTGCAATGTTAATTTGTGCTTCCTTTAGTGTAGATGCTATTCCATTGGCTGCAAAGAATAAAGCTGTTGAAGCCATAATGGAAATTACTACAAGAAATGTTCTAAGCTTTTTTTCTTTTATATTTCTAAGAACAAATTTTAATATTATATTCATACACTCCCCCCTAAATCCATATATTTTATTATCGTCTACAATATTCTAATCTTTACATTTATATAATAAATGAATATACATCGTCTGTCAATGTATATAATATATAAATATATGCCTGTTTCTTTTATAACTATTATTTTTACATAACGTAATTTTAATGAGTTATTCTAAGTTTTGTCATCTTTATAAAATTCAGAATTTATAAAAACTATAAATAAAAAATTCTATATTTATTACTATAATCATGTATATAATCTAATTATAATTTTAAAACCTTAATTAAATCTTAATTAAATCTTATTTTTTTTTAATAATAAAATAGTACCTAACCATTTATAAATCTTTCAGTCAGATACTATTTATTAATGATAGTTTATTCAGCAACTTCTGCATCTGCTTTAATCACACGAACTGTTCCATGTGAATGGTGAGGTGATGCATAAAATTTATCTATTATTATAGACATCAAACTCCAAATATAAATATGCAGGATTCTCCAGTTTTCTAATGGTTGAGCAGAATTAAGGGCGGTACTCACTTCTATAAGTGAAGTGTAGTTTATGGTGAGTACAATAATAATTATAAAACTTTAATTATTATATGGGTATTTATAATTTCAACTAATCAAATAAAAAATCATATTAGCCACAAATTAATTTATGGTTAATATGATTTTTTACTTAATAGGATTTAAAAATACATTTTAATAAGCTGTCTTTAATTGTTGTCTGTGTGCTATAAAGGATAATGTATAATTTATCACAAAGTATATTAATGCTAGCATACCAAATATACCAAATACTTGCGCCGTAGTACTATATTGACCCATTATTATCATTCCTTTACCTGTTAACTCTTCAATTCCTACTACCCATACAAAAGATGTATCTTTAATTACAGTCACAAAGGTAGAAACTAATGGTGGAACCATGTTACGAAGCGCTTGTGGTAAAACAATATGAATTAATATTCTAACATATCCAAAGCCTTGAGATTGTGCTGCTTCCCATTGTCCTTTAGCAATTGAGTTTAAGCCAGCACGAATAATTTCCGCAACAATTGCACTGGTGAATATAGTCATAGCTAAAATTCCTGAATTTATTGGCTGTAATTTTGTCATAAACCGTATAGAAAGTATAAACAGCAATAGTGGTGTGTTACGAACAATCTCAATATAAAAAGTGGCTATAGGACTTACAACTTTATGGTTTACAAATCTTGCAATTCCCAAGATTATCCCAACAATACTACTAAATATTATAGTCATTATTGCTATATATAAAGTAGTACCTAAACCTTTAAGTAAAAATGTAAATATTTCTGGTTTAAAAAGTTCTGTTATCATATTGCCACCCCCATTTTACGTTCTAATCTTGCTGCAAATCTAGCTATAGGTAAGCATAATAATAAATATAATAAAGCTGTTACTACATAAGCTGGCCCATAATAAAGATTATTACTTGACCAAGAATCAGCAGTATACATTAAATCTCCTCCAGCTACCATAGCCATTACAGAAGTATTTTTTACAAGACTTACAACTTGATTAGTAAGTGGTGGAAATATAAGTTTTATTGCCTGTGGCAGAACTATGTATCTCATAGTCTGCATATAATTAAATCCCTGAGAAATAGCCGCTTCCGTTTGTCCCTTTGCTACAGCCTGTATACCAGCCCTTACTACCTCTGCTATATAAGCTCCATGATATATCCCAATTCCTAAAATACCAACTACAAAAACTGATAACTTTATGCCTAAATGAGGAAGCATATTATACAAGAAAAATATTTGTATTACTAACGGTGTATTTTGTATTACGGAAATGTAAATTTTGTTTATTCTTTTAGGTATTCTGTAGTGCAGTGCACCAAATATACCAAAGATTACTCCAAGTACTAATGCTAAAACTAATGCTAATATAGATAATATAATCGTGTTTAAAAATCCATGACCAAAAACAGACCACTCTCTAAAAAGAGCTTCCCATTTAAATATTGCAAAAGGATTAGACACTATTGTATACCCCATTTCTTGATAAGTTTATCAAGCTCTCCTGATTTTTTCATTTCATCTATAGTCTCATTTATAGTTTTAGCTAATTCATCATTTCCTTTTTTAGATGCTATACCATATTCTTGTGGAGTAAAACGTTCATTTAAAATTGTAGTAGAATTATCTAAGTATCCATATAAAATAGATCCATCAACTGAGAAACAATCTACACGTCCAGAATCCAAAGCTGCTTTAATTTCTGGATAACTTGAAAACTCTAGGAATTTAACATCACTTCCAACCTTTTTAGCTGATTCTTGTATTGCCTGCTTACTTGTAGCACTTTGAGCTACACCTATAGTCTTACCATTTAATCCCTTTAAATCTTTAATTCCTGAACTCTTTTTAACCATTAGTCCTACACTATCCTTAAAATATGGTTCAGAAAAATTATAACTTTTCTTACGTTCATCAGTTATTGTAAAAGTAGCTGCAATCATATCTACGTCTCCACTATCTAAAAGAGGACCTCTTGTCTTTGCAGTTACAGCTTCAAATTCAATTTTATTTTCATCGCCTAAAATCTTTTTAGCAACTGCTTTAGATAAATCTATTTCAAATCCTTCAATTTTTGAAGTTTTAGGATCTTTGTATCCAAATTTAGGTACATCTACTTTAACTCCAACCTTTAAAGTTCCTCTATCTTTTATAGCTTTTATATCTGAACCAGCTGCACCTGAATCTGATTTTTGTGAAGATGAACTACAACCTGTTAAAGCAATAATAGTTACTGTCAATAATAAACCTATAATAACCTTTAGTTTTTTCATATTATATTCCTCCAATTTTATTTATATATAATTTTTAATGCATTATACGACTTAAAAATTGTTTAGTTCTATCATGAGTTGGATTAGTGAAAAAATGTTCCGGTTCTCCCTCCTCTAAAATCTGTCCACCATCAACAAATATCACTCTGTCTGCTACTTTACGAGCAAATCCCATCTCGTGGGTAACAATTACCATAGTAATGCCTTCTTCTGCAAGACTAGCAATAACATCTAAAACTTCCTGAATCATTTCCGGATCTAAGGCAGATGTTGGTTCATCAAAAAGTATAGTCTTTGGTTTCATATTTAAAGCTCTCGCAATTGCCACACGCTGTTGCTGACCACCTGAAAGTTGGGAAGGATATGAATTAGCCTTATCTTTCAAACCAACTTTTTCTAAGTACATCATGGCTGACTCAGTTGCTTCTTTTTTAGAAACCCCTTTAAGTAATACCGGTGCCAAAGTTAAATTTTCAAGTACTGTTTTATGTGGATATAAGTTAAATTGTTGAAAAACCATAGCCACTGATTGTCTTATTTTATTAATAGGAGCCTTAGGCCCAGTAATATCAACGTCATCTATTATTACCTTGCCTTCAGATGGTTTTTCTAATAGATTCATACTTCTGATTAATGTACTTTTCCCAGAACCACTAGGTCCAATTATGACTAATTTTTCACCATTTGAAACTGTTAAATCAACACCTTTTAATACATGTGCTTTACCGTATCTTTTATGAACACCTTCTAATTTAATCAAATTTATCACCTCATAACTATTTATCAATAATAGATATAGTATAAAAATCAAGCTATTATTTTTATCAATTTGTATAATATCATTTTACATCTGCAACTATGTAAAACTATATAAACCTACATTTATTTTTTTTATTTTATTAAAAATCATTATATTTTTTTACTAATTATTTAATATTGTATAGATATTTATGCCAATTATACTAGAAAAAATATCAACAAATATTAAATACTATATATCAAAATAATAAATATTTATTAAATTTAATAACATATTTATTTATCTAGGCAATTCTTTTTTAATAAGTACAAAATAAATTAAAATGGCTGTGGCACTAATTTTTAGTGCCACAGCCACTTTCCCATCTATTCTTTGTCACATTTTAGAATTCCCTCAATACGTCTATTGGTATTTTCAATAATTTCATCTGGATAATTGAGGAACTTAAGCAGTTTTACTGCATTTCTAGTCCTACATACCCCAGGCTTTAATTTATAATCAAAGACCATACCATCTTTGTCTATATCCTCTGTAAAATAGAAAAGGTTGTACTTATCCATTAGCATATCTGTAAGTTCTATATCATGTGTAGCAACAACAGCAAGTGCATTATGTCTTTCAAGATACTTTAATATTTCTATAGATGCGTTAACTCTCTCCACAGGATTAGTTCCTCTAAATATTTCATCTATTATGCAAAGAAGGGGATAATCCTTTCCACTTTCCTCAATTATTCTAAGCAGAGCCTCTGCCTCTCTAAAATAATAACTTTTGCCACCCATTATATTGTCTTCAGGACTTATAGACGTCATTATCTTAAAAAAACTTGCTTTATAATAGGACGAGGTAGTTATATATATAGTTTGTGCTAAAACTGCATTTACACCTATAGTTCTTAAAAATGTAGATTTTCCTGACATATTAGACCCCGTTAGTATAATACCTTTATCACTTATATTAATTGAATTAGAAACAGCATTATCTATAAGAGGGTGAATTAATTCCTCAGCTTCTAGATATTTAGTATCATCAGTAAAATTAGGATGAGAATAAAATTTAAGACCATCTCTATAAGCTGCTATTGAAAGCATTGCATCTATTTCTCCAATAATGACATATAATCTTTTTAAATCTTCCTGATACTTTTTTATTAAATTTATACAAGAAAAAAATTGATTTTCCTCAAATAATAAAATTACGTACAAAATTTCTGCTATACCTGTTTGATCAATTCCCTCTATTCTTCCAACTCCTGCAGATCTTTTAGTTATACTAAAAACTCTTCTACTCAATTCACCCAGTAGATCTTTATAACTTTTAAATTTTTCACAGGAAATCTTTGAAATATCATTGCCAGCAACTATTATGTTATTTAGATATCCTATGCATGAAACATACTTAGTTATTCTTTTTTTAATCTTATTATGTATAATATAATTTACACAAAGAGCAATAAAAGTAATAAAAATTGCATTTAAATTCTTCGTGATCAAGAAAAATACTATAGATGCTACTGGAACAATAGCCATTACTATACAAATAGGTCTTAATCTTATATCTGCATTTATATCATTCCATAATAAATCTGGTATATCATTTATCTTTTTTCTATTAAGTTTTAAAAGGTACATTCCCAATTCTTCTCTGAATTTTTTGTCATTTTGCATTAGATTTATAATTTCATTTCTATCTTTTAAATCCTGTTCCTTGAATAGTGGAGTTCTAAGTATTTTATATAGAGCTTCTTCCCCTGGTGATGTCAAGGTTCTATCAATTAGCTTATAAACCTCATCCATAGTTAAATCTGACCAAGTTTGATCATCCAGGTAAAATTCATTATCATTTTCATATCTTATATAGTCGAATATACTTCTTATACTTTTAAAATCTCTTTTTCTTTCTACATCTTTTCCCCATTCTTTAATAAATGTTTTATATAATCCTTCCAGTATTAATTTTTTTCTTATATAGAATACCATAAAAACTATAAATATTAGCGGTAATAAACCTACAAGATAAATATAATTTATACGTATTCCTTGAGTTATTAACACTGCCCCTATAAAGATTGTTACAATTAAAAATATATTTGTAAAAAAATTGGCTACCTGTTCATCCATATTCATCTTCCTTTCTTTAAATAAATATAATTTATTTTAACTTATAATAATTAAAAGAAATCTATTTATTATAATAGTTTACTTTATGGAAAATCAGATGTCTATATCTGCATCTTTAATTATAAACCTTTATTCTTTACATTTATAATTAAACTTTATTTATAGACATCTAATTTATAATTAAATATTAATAAGAATAGATAAGATAAGTAAGCTTATCTAGAAAATCTAAATTTATATTTCACATTAAATATGGGATTGACTTAAACTGGCAATAAAGTGTAAAATATATGTAAATGCAAACAAATTGCATTTACATATATGAAGAGGTGATTAACTTGTTAAAAAAATTTATCTTATCTATTGTTGTATTATCAATGCTGCTAACTCTATCTTCCTGCGGCACCAACTCCACTGCCAATAATTCTACTGCTGATACTACATCAAAAAAACTCAAAGTTGTAGTTTCCTTTAATGCCATGCGAGAATTTGTAAGTGCTATTGGTAAAGACAAAGTTGATATCACTACTATGATACCTAATGGAACAGAACCTCACGAATTCGATCCCAAAATAAAGGATTTTCAGACACTTACTACTGCAAAAGTATTTGTATATAGTGGCTTAGGAATGGAAAAATGGGCTGACAAAGCAGTAGAATCAGCAGAAAATAAGAATTTAATAGTAGTGGAAGCATCTAAAGGTGCCGATGCTATAAAAAATTCTGATCCTGATGAAATTAAAGAACACGGGGAGTATGACCCTCATATTTGGATTAGCCCAAAAGGTGCCGAATTAGAGTCAAATAACATAAAAGAAGCTTTAATAAAAGCTGATCCATCTAATAAAAATTTTTATGAAAAAAACTATGCAGATTTTAAAAATCAACTTGATTCTTTATATTCTGATTATAAATCAAAACTAGAAAATATTCCAAACAAAAATTTTGTAACTGGTCATGCTGCTTTTGCCTATCTTTGCAGAGATTTTAACTTAAAACAAAATAGTGTAGAAGATGTATTTGCAGAAGGTGATCCAAGCACACAAAAACTGCAAGACCTTGTAAAGTATTGTAAAGATAATAATATAAAAACTATTTTTGTAGAAGATATGGCTAGTCCAAAAGTATCAAACACTCTGGCAAAAGAAGTTGGAGCTAAAACACAAAAAATTTACACCCTTGAAAGCAAAGAGGATGGTTTAGATTATATACAAAGTATGAAAACTAATCTTGATGAAATATATAATAGTTTAAAATAATTATAACAAATTTCTAGATTAATTCATATATTGAAGTAAATTAATGTATTTTTCTAGGAAGGAATAAATACTATGTATTACGAACCTAATAATAGTTATTTTTTTTATCCCTATAATCGTAATAATTCTTATTATAAAAGTAAAGAAATTAAAACTTTAAGAGTAGATGGCACCAGTAATGTAAAAGCTACTCCAGACACTGCTAGCATTATATTGGGTATTCAAACTGAAAATACAGATTTGGAAACTGCTCAAAATGAAAATACTATTATAGCTACAAGAGTTATTAATTCTTTAAAATCTATAGGTATTAATGAAGAGAGTATGAATACCGACAGCTATGCCATAGAACCTTTATATGACTATATTGACGGTAAACAAACCTTTAAAACTTATAGAGTTACAAATAATATTAAAGTTATCACAATGACCATAAATAGCATTGGCACAATTGTGGATACAGCTACTGCAAATGGAGTAAATATTATAAATAATATAAGCTTCTTCTTATCAAATCCAACACCTTACTATAGGAAAACCTTAAATCTTGCCGTAGAAGATGCTTTAATAAGAGCTAGATCCATAAGTAATAGTCTAGGTGTTACACTAAATGAGACTCCAATAAATATTGTAGAAAGTAGATTTGATCAGCCATCTTCTAGTGCTAGAAATCCCTTGGTTTTTGCTGCTGCAAGTACTCCCATATTGCCTGGTCAACTTAATATAACTGCTCATATAACGGCAACCTTTAATTACCAATAAAACTTATTAATCTAAACTTAGTTGGAGTACAAATTCTAACTAAGAAAACTTTATTAATATGTTTAAAATTTTTCAAATAAAAAAACCATGCAAAGTGTATACAACTTACAACCTTACATGGTTTTTTATTAATTAGTCAACTTTAAAATAATCTTTTATATTAAAATCAATTTGTTTACCATTTCTAAGAAGATTTCTCATTTGTAACATTTTATAATCAAATTTACTGAGCATCTCAAGATTATTTTTTTCAACTTTACTGGTATTTATTATTTTATTAATACCTCCGTTTTTTATTACAATTCTCTTATTTCCCATCAATGCTAAAATAGGATCATGTGTGGACATTAAAACTATTTTTTCTCTCTTCACCAAAAACTCTATAGCCTTTTTTCTATCTACTCCAGCATTTTCTATTTCGTCTATAAGCACTATAGGTGATTTACTAAGCAGTGCTGTATCAGCTATCATAAGTGCTCTAGATTGCCCTCCACTAAGCTGTGTAACTGGTACATCTGCCGAAAACTTTTCTCCCGCCAAATCATTTGCACATTTAATTATAGACTTCACTATTTCATCTATATTCTTAACTCTACGACTTTCTGCATGCCTAGTAATAAATTCCGAAGTTGTTACGTCCATTATAAAATTCATATTTTGAGATAATTGTGCAATAAGCTTATTCTCTATAGAAAAACGTTTATCTTCCTCTGGAACCTTACCATTAACAAGTATTTGCCTGCCTGTAGGAGTATCGTTTTGTGCTAAACATTCAATATCTTCTAATAACCTGCTTTTACCAGAGCCTGTAGGTCCAACTATTGATATTATTTCTCCCCTATTCAAAGTTATGCTCAAATCTTCTCTTTCTCTAAGCTTGTTGTATCCTCCAATTATAGTTACAGAATTCACAATACTGCTTTCATCTTCCTTGGTTTTTTCCATATTGTCAATAAAAGAAATAAAATTTTCTAATATCTGATCTCTTCCAATACCGAGATCATCTAAATTTTCATCTGAAAATTCACTAACCAATTGTTTCATGGTAAGATTCTTATCAAAACTTTTAATACCTGCAGAATTAAAAAAACTATCCGCATAAGGATATTTAGCAATCACATTTAATATTTTTATATCTAATATTTCATTATTTATGGTATCTTCCATAAGACTACCTGCTACTCAAAATATGGTCAAACGTATCCATATTGAGACTTTTACTGCTTCAATGTACTCTGCCTTGCCTCTGCCTTGCCGAAGCTACTACAGTTTGTATAGCACTCCACAGTCGTTAATTCCCCAAATAGCCTTGGGTACACATATAAGTGCTTGTTTAATTAAGCTGTCTTATATTTTTTAGCATTAGCTAAATTTATTGAAGCATTTAAATCTCTATCTATTGAGGCATTACAATTATCACATTTATATACCCTATCAGATAGTTTTAAATCCTTTTTAATGTATCCACAACAACTACAAATTTTACTACTTGCATAAAATCTATCAGCTAATCTTATTTCAATATCATTCTGTTTAGCTTTAGAAATAAGTTTAGTTCTAAATTCATAGAATTTTTGTTGTGATACAGATTTAGCTAAATGCCTGTTCTTCATCATTCCCTTAATATTTAAATCTTCTATTGTTATAAATCGTGGTTTTTGATTTATTAAATCACTAACAACTTTGTTTATATAATCAGTTCTAATGTTAGTAAGTCTTTGATGAAGTTTTTGTACCTTAACTACTTGCTTTTGGATATTTTGACGAGTAACTTCTCCTTTCATTTTCTTATTTCTTAATTTTAAACTTTCATATTTCCTTGAAAGTTTTCTTTGTTCTCTTTTTAATTTCTTTTCTATCTTTTTAACTTTAGCAGTTTTATTAATGTTCTTTTTACTATTTCCATTAGAAGAAACTGCAAATTCTTTAAGCCCAGCATCAATACCTATACCTTTAGAAAATGCTTTATCATTTACTTTAATTCCTTCTTCAACTAATATTGAAACATAATATCTATCTGATTTTTGGCTTATTGTACCACTTTTAACCATTGAATTTACTGGGATATAACCAAATTCTTTAAATCTAATCCATCCTAATGTTGGCACTTTAACTCTATGTCTTTCAATTGTCCAATCTGTTTTATTGTTTTTAGGAAAGTACGCTTTTACATCTTGTTTTTTCTTCTTCTTGAATTTAGGAAATCTGCTTTCGCCCTTAAAAAACTTTTTAAAAGCTTTCTCACCATTCATAATAGCTTGTTTTGTAGCTTTGGAAGATACTTCTTTAATCCAAACTTTATCTTGATTATTAGGGATATACTCATTGTTAAGTCATTTAGAAAAGTCCATACCACTAATAAACTTCTCTTCTTTTTTATAAACTTCTTTATTATGGGAGATGTAAAAGTTATATATAAACCTGCTTACACCAATAGTTTGATGAATTTTTTGTTTTTGTTCATCAGTAGGTTTAATCTCTATTTTGTATGCTTTTTTCAACTTCTTCATCTTCCTTTATCCTTTTTTATATTTTCTTAAACCATAAATTCTACAACTAAAAACACGAAGTATGGAAATTATATCTTGAACTAATAATCTTCTATTATTTCATCTACAATAATACCTTTTGCGTTAGCATACTGTTTAAGAAACTCAACTTGATTTTTCAAATTATCTTTTTGATTAGAAGTTGAAACTCTTGTGTATATAACTGTTCTTTTTTCAGATTTGAATATATTTATATATATTCTTACGAACTAACGATATCCTCCTTAAAAGGTCATTTTTTTAATATTGCCATTTTGATACTCTTTTCCTATTTTTGTCTGTCCAAGGCAGTAGGAACAAACCGCTGCAGGCATTGGAAATCTTAATCTTTTATTAGTAATCTCATTTATAGTACTATTATCTTTTAATTTTTTGCCTAATTCATAAGCGCCTTGACCTGTTATACCATTTACAAATACAATTTTAGCATTTGGATTTGCTTGTTTTATTTCAAATGCAAACACTTCTCTTTCTGCTTGAGAAACTATATCTCCTTTAGTAACTACAACTATATCTGCAAATTTAAGCATTGGTCCTATTTTTTTAGGTGTATTTATACCAGATAGATTATCGATAACACATACTGCTGGAATTTCTTTTATATGAGGTGAACATCTATTACAAAGTCCTGCACTTTCAGTTATAAGTATATCTAATCCCTCTTTTACTCCCCATTGTACACATTCTTCAATATTACTTACAAAAAAATGATCAGGACAAAGACTTCCTGATAGTCCAACCTTTACAGGCACATTTAATTTTTCATATAAAACATTATCAAAAGATGATAAGCAATCAAATTTAATAACACCAATCTTAGTCCCTTCTGATCTCAAAACTTCAATTGTCTTTAAAATTACTGAAGTTTTACCAGAGGATGGAGGCCCTGATACTGTAATTAACTTCATATAACCACTCTTTCTATATTTTATTTTAGATAGAATTCACCAATTAACAATCTAATTCAAAAAATATATTTATGCTAATTCTAATATTAGGCAAGTAATTCATATAACATATTCAATATTTTTACACTTTATTATACAATAAAATCGAGTACTAATAAAAATTCATCGCATTACTTGCCTAATTAAATATATCTATTACTTATTGTGCCATTCTTTTATAAACATGGTATTTGTTGTATTCCTTACTTCTTCCATGTCATTTTCTCTTATATAATCCCATCCCAGCCATTTAAATTTTGCATTTTCTGGCAATTTATTATCAACTTTTGAATTTAATGATGGAAAATAACTATCTGCAAGTTTACTTCCCAAGTCTTCGCCCATGACAAAATTTATAAGGGTATCCATTTCTGAAACTTTTGATTCCTTTGCAATCATGCACATAGGGTTAATAAGTGCTCCATCTTCAGGCCATACTATAGCTACCTTTTCTGCATTAGGACAAGTTTTTGCAAAAAACCAAGACATAACATATATTGCTGCTCCCTCTTGATTCATTGTACCTGCAGTCTTTGACATCTTAGATGGATGCCAAAGGCTCTTGGTATTTTTAACCAATTTCTTTACTCCATTTTCTCCATATTCTTTATAGATATATAATACTGCTGAATCACTTAGTTCCTCTGATGTTCCCCCCACTATTATATTATCCTTATAAACAGGATCTAATAAGTCACCCCAATTCTTAGGCATGGGAAGATCCCCTAATTTTTTCTTATCTACAAGTATTACACTTGGGGACACTCCATACATATTATATACACCCTTAGGATCAATACATCCTGCTTCTAAAAACTCCTTATTTATGTTTTTTTCATCTCTAAAATACTTAAAATGTCCTTTGTCTACCAAGTCATTCATAAATCCATTTCTAAATTCATCTTTAAATCCATTGGCAGCAGCAACATCTGGAAAATCATCTATATTTTTTGCATCCCATATGCTGCTAAGGTCTGCTTTACAACTACAGCCTGAAGGAACATAACCTTTTAATTTTATGTTTTTTTTATCCCTATGTTCTATTACGGCCTTCTCAAGTTCTTCTTTAAAAGTCTGTCTTACACTACACGCTATTATCCCCAAAAAATTTAAGTCATTTAAATTACAATCATCATCCAATAAAATACTATCCTCCATTAAATCTAAATCCATATTAATACCCTCCTAAAATTTTAAGTTTTTAATTTTATACCCTTCATAAGCACTAAACATGAGATGCCTTATATACATAGCTGTATTAACTTTTAATTTATATTTACCTATATATAATTTATGGATAAAATGATACTCTATTTAATTCTCACTATATTAGTTCCAAAGTCAACTGGTTTTCCAAAATAGACCCAAGTAGTTGAAATTGCATCTACTCCTGTTTTTGCATATTCTTCAACATTATTAGAATTAATTCCTCCTGTGCCTATAAGGGTAATTTTGTAGTCAATATTTCTTACTTCCTCTACCATACTTTTTAAGTCTTTTGGAGGAATTTTATCAAACTGAATGCCATCCACCCCTGCTTTACTAAATTTTATAGCATCCTCTAAAGACTCAACTTCAACAATAATCTTTTTTTCACAAGCTTTTGATTTTATATTTTCAAACTGTGAAATTAATCCATCTACTCCATTCATAAAATTCATGTGCTTCTCAAAAATTAATATAGTTTCAGATAATCCAAGCCTATGAGGATATGCCCCTCCAGCTATAGCTGATTTTATTGATAATTCTTTAGTACCAGGAAACACTTTTCTAGTAGTAAAGAGTTCTATTTTAGGATTAATTTTTTTTGCTCTATCAACTAAAGTTCTAGTCCTAGTTGCTATACCTGAACAATATTCAAGTATGTTTGAAGATAACTTCCATGCCATATGCAAATCCTGGGCGTAACCTTCACCCCCTAATACAACCTCACCTGCTAAAACATTGGTCCCGCTTGGCATATATTCTATAATTTTTATATTTAATTTTTTAAATATTCTAACAATCTCTTCCGTCCCACTAATTGTTGCATTTTCTCTTGAAATGAACTCTATCTTTCCTTTTTTTTTTCCTATATCTAATATTAAAGTAGTTAAATCAATATAAGGTATGTCTTCCTTGATAAATTTATCTATAGTATCATCTGTAATATATATTATTATCATCCCCTTTTCCCCATACATAATATTAATATTATTATTATACTATATTTGCCTAAATTTTACTGAACTATTCAACCTACTTTTAATGAATTTTCTGAAAAAATTTTGATATGCAGTATGACATATAAAATTAATTTTAAATAATTATATAACTAGCTATATTAATTTATACTTTGAAAATACAGATTTTAAGACATATTTATAATTTTCAATATCTGATTACGAAATATCTATATATTAATATAAATTATAAACATTTTAATACAAAAATCAAGTTATATATATCAATTAAATATTTGTTATAAGATTTGTATATAGATATTTATGACGGTTTTTCTTTTCTAGTATCACAAATTATATCCGCTTTACGTCTCTTAATTGTGTTTACTCCATTTATAGTAAATCCATATATTTCTTTTAAAAACTTTTCTTTATCAAAAGCTCCCTTCTCAATATCATATAATTTTTTTTCTAATCTGCCAGTATAATCGGTATCCAAAAGTTCCTTTACAGGAAATATTTCAATAAGTTTTAATCCCTTTTCTGTAATCAAAAGAGATTTACCTTTTTGCTCTATATAGCCTGCATACTTTAATTTATTTATTGTTTCCGCTCTAGTAGCTGCTGTACCTATAGAATAACCATATAAAATTTGTGTTTCTTCTTCAGCTTCGTTATCATTTCCATTATTTTTTCCACAAGTCTCCATAGCCTTTAATAGTGTTTTTTCAGTATGATGAGCTGGAGGTTTAGTTTTTTTAGTTATAATTTTAATAGATTCCATAATAACTTTATCTTTCTTTTCTACTGGTGGAAGAAGTTCATCCTTTTTTTCCTCTTTGTATAATTTTAACCACCCTTTAACTTTTAGAATTTTACCTTTAGTGGAAAACAATCTATCATAATTTTCACCTTTTACACTGGTTACTATTTCCGTATTTTCATATTTTGCTGCCTCCATAAATTGAGACAAAAATCTATTTTTAATTGCATCATATACTGTCTTTTCATCGCCAGTTAAATTTTTAGGAATCAGATAGGTAGGCATTATTGCACTATGACTCTCTACTTTTTCATTATTAAAAACTTTTTTTGATTCACTGAAAATTATCTCATCCTTAAAGTCAAATGGGACTTTTAAAATATCCAATACATGCTTCGCTTTATCCTTTATACTTTCTTCAAGAGCAGTACTCTCTGTTCTCGGATAAGTTATATATTTCTTTTCATATAGACTCTGAGCTATTTTTAAAACCTTATCCGCAGTATATCCTTTATATTTACTTGTTATGTATCCCTGTAAATTACTCAGATTAAATAAGCTAGGTGAATTTTCTTTTTTTACCTGTACTATTTTCTCTATTATAATTCCATCTTTGCCCTGTATTTCATCCTTTAATCTTTGGACATCCTTTTTATTAGGAAATTTATCTTTTTTGCCATAAAAAAACTTCCCCTTATACATACCTTTTTCATTTTTAAAATTTCCAATCAACTCAAAAAATTCTTCAACTTTAAAATTTTTTATTTGCATTTCCCTATCGTATATCATTTTTAATGTTGGCATTAACACTCTTCCTATATTCAAAAGATTACCTTTACCACGCGTATATTTCATAGTGGCTATTGAAGTAAAATTAATTCCTATAACCCAATCTGCCAACTGTCTGCTTAATCCTGCATCCTGTAAAGACTTCATTTCTGAAGCTTTCTTAAGATTATTTAATCCTTTTTTTATTTCCTTCGGTGTCCATTCATTAATTAATATTCTATATACAGGCTTATTAATTTTTAAATAATTTATTATAAGAAAAGCTATCAGTTCCCCTTCCCTGTCATAATCTGTAGCCACTATAATTTCTGTAACTTCATTTTTATTTATAAGATCACCTATTACATTAAGTTGTTTTTTTGCTCCCACATCAACACTATTTCTATTTTTACTATCATTTTTTATTTTATATTTAAATTCTTTGGGTATATAGGGAAAATTATCAAAACTCCATAGAGCTAATTTGGAATCATAATCCTTACAATCATACAATGTTAGTAAATGACCAAAGGCCCATGTCACTATATAATCTTTTCCTTCAATATATCCATTTTTTTTGTTTTTACACTCCAGTGCTTCCGCAATATTTCTAGCTACAGAAGGCTTTTCTGCTAATAATATTTTACTCATATCCTCACCATCACAATTTATTAACCAACTGGTGGGTGCCTATAAAAACTATAAGCACCCACCAGTTGGTTCAAAGCCAATCTTATTCTTTAAAATTACCTATTTTTCTAAACCTATTATATCTTTCTTGTAAAAGTAAACCTTTATCTTTATCCATAAGCTTTGGAAGCTCTTCAATAAGCGCATTTTTTACACTGTCAAACACAAACTTTGCATTAGCATCTGCTCCACCTTCCGGCTCCTCTATAATTCTTTCAATGATTTCATAATTCTTTAAGTCCTGTGCAGTTATTTTCATAACTTCCGCAGCTTC
This sequence comes from Clostridium pasteurianum DSM 525 = ATCC 6013, assembly GCF_000807255.1. Lineage (NCBI taxonomy): Bacteria > Bacillati > Bacillota > Clostridia > Eubacteriales > Clostridiaceae > Clostridium > Clostridium pasteurianum. The sequence goes on from NZ_CP009268.1 coordinate 4,219,949, forward strand.
CTTGGACCTTCTGGAATCCTTCCATAGTATAGATGCAAATCCCTCCGGTGAAAGTACTGAATAGATAGAATTTTCAAGCATCCAAACTTGATCCGCTACAGCTAAAGCCAATGCTCCTCCGCTTCCACCTTCTCCGATAACTACAGATATTACAGGGGTTTTCAGTTGAGACATTTCAATAAGATTTTTTGCAATTGCCTCACCTTGTCCTCTCTCTTCAGCTCCAACTCCACAATAAGCCCCTGAAGTATCTACAAAACAAATAACAGGTCTTTTAAATTTTTCAGCCTGCTTCATAAGTCTGAGAGCTTTTCTGTATCCTTCCGGATTTGGCATTCCAAAATTTCTCTCTATATTTTCTTTAGTATCTCTTCCCTTTTGTTCTCCTATTACAGTAACAGATATACCATTAAACTTAGCTATACCTCCTACAATAGCAGGGTCATCTCCAAACACTCTATCTCCATGCAATTCTATAAAATCGTCAAATATATTTTCTATATAATCAAGCGATGTAGGTCTCTCCACTTTTCTAGCAATAGTTAGCTTTTCCCAAGCTGATAAATTTCTTTTATTTTCATTATCCAACTCATATCACCTCAATCCCCAACTGATTAATAAGTTTTATTTTAGATGTATTTAGACTAATAATATAAAAAGAATCATTCCTTTTATCTTCATATTTTACAATTCAACTTATTAAATTTATTAATTATCTGGTAAAAGTTTTTCAAGAATATCCTTTAAATTCTTTCTTTCAACAATGCTATCAATAAATCCATGCTTAAGTAAAAATTCTGCTCTTTGGAATTCACTTGGTAACTTCTGATTTATAGTTTGTTCTATAACTCTTCTGCCTGCAAATCCTATAAGTGCTCCGGGTTCTGAAATTATTATATCTCCCAGCATAGCAAAACTTGCAGTAACCCCTCCTGTAGTAGGATCTGTAAGAACTGTAATATACAAAAGTCCTGCCTCTGCATGCCTTCCCAAGGCACTGCTAGTCTTTGCCATTTGCATTAAAGAGATTATTCCTTCCTGCATTCTAGCCCCTCCAGAAGCAGTAAATATTATTATTGGCAAAAATTTACTTGTAGCTGCTTCTATTGCTCTAGTAATCTTCTCTCCTACTACGGAACCCATACTTGCCATCATAAAATTACTATCCATAACAGCAATAACTGTACTTTTGCCATTTATATTACCCATACCTGTAATAACAGCATCATTAAGTTCTGTCTTCTCCGCTTCTTTTTTGGTCTTTTCCTCATAATCGGGAAAATTCAAGGGATTTAATGGCTTCATATCTGAATCAAATTCAATAAAAGTATTCTCATCTATTATAACTTTTATTCTCTCTCTGGCATTTAATCTAAGATGCCCATTACAAGTTCCGCAAACCTTTAAATTTTCATTTAAATCATCTTTATATAATATACTTCCACATTTTGGGCACTTCACCCACATACCATCTGGTATTATGGGTAATTCTTCTTCGACTATATCTTCATTTTCATCTTTTATCTCAGTATTGCTAACAGTAATATATTTTCTTTTTCTAAATAACCCCATAAAAAATTCACCTAACCTTTACCACATATTTTTTATCTGAAGTAAAAAATCCTATGGAAAATAAATAATTTTATACTACTATTAATTTTAAATATAGTTTTATAAATTGAATTCTTTACTTATAAAACCTGTGTTATATTTTCCTTCTATAAATGCCTTATTGTTTATTATCCTATACTGAAAATCTATATTTGTATCTACACCTTCTATTATAAATTCTCCAAGTGCCCTTCTCATCCTGCTTATTGCTTCTTTTCTATCGCGACCATATACTATAAGTTTGCCTATCATTGAATCATATGTAGGTGGAATCACATATCCTTGATATGCTGCACTATCAAGTCTCACTCCCAGTCCACCTGGAGTATATAAATATTTTATCTCTCCTGGTGAAGGCATAAACCCTCTATCAGGATTTTCTGCATTAATACGACATTCTATAGCATGACCAGTAACTTTAATATCCTCCTGTTTAAAGGTTAATTCTTCTCCTGATGCAATATTAATCTGCTCTTTTAATAAATCTATTCCTGTAACCATTTCAGTAATAGGATGCTCTACTTGAATACGAGTATTCATTTCCATAAAATAATAATTACCATGTTTATCTAAAAGGAATTCTATTGTGCCTGCATTTTTATAATTAACGGCTTTTGCTGCTTTGACTGCTGCTTCTCCCATTTTCTTTCTTAGCTCTTCTGTCATAATAGGTGATGGTGCTTCCTCTAAAACTTTTTGATTTCTTCTCTGGATAGAGCAATCTCTTTCACCGAGATACACTATATTTCCAAAATCATCACCTAATATTTGAAACTCAATATGCTTTGGCTCTTCTACAAATTTCTCGATATACATAGTATCGTCGCCAAAAGCCACTTCTGCCTCTGATCTGGCAGTTTCAAATGCCTTCTTGAACTCACTTTCCTCTTTAACTATTCTTATACCTCTTCCGCCACCACCTGCAGAAGCTTTTATCATTACAGGGAATCCTATTTTCTTGGCTTGAAAAAGAGCGTCCTCTAAATCTTTTACAGCTCCTTCTGTACCAGGTATAACTGGCACTCCTGCTTTAATCATAATTTCTCTTGCCTTTGATTTGTTTCCCATATTATCAATAGTTTCAGGATCAGGACCTATAAATTTAATATTACATTCCTCACACATCTTTGCAAATTTACTGTTTTCAGATAAAAATCCAAATCCAGGATGGATAGCCTGTGCCCCAGTAAGTACCGTAGCACTTATTATATTTTGCATATTTAAATAACTATCTTTTGACTTTGCAGGACCAATACACACTGCTTCATCTGCTATTTGAGTATGCATAGCTTCTCTATCGATTTCTGAATAAACTGCAACTGTAGCTATTCCCATTTCTTGACAAGCTCTTATTACTCTAACTGCAATTTCGCCACGATTAGCAATTAATATTTTTTTAAGCATATCTATACTCTCCATTTCTAAAGTTTAGGCATGTGAAAATAAATAGTAAGTCAAAGATGCGACGAATATTTTGAATCCAACAAGGAAGCAGGTGACCAGGATAGTAGGATATCTGAGGTTCTGCTGACGCAGTAGGATTCAAAATAGGCTAGCATAATGACTAGTTATTTATTTAAATATACCTTAGTGTCTATAATTTTATTTTAACAATTATACCACCATAAACATTAGCTCACCCTCAGCTGCTTTTTTTCCATCTACCGTAGCTATACCTTTACCTACTATTGCTGGTCCTTTTATTTTAACAATTTCTACTTCAAGTTTCAAAACATCTCCTGGTATAACAGGTTTTCTAAATTTAGCGGATTTTATACCTGCAAATAAAGGTGTCTTTCCTTTATACTCCTCCATACTTAACATGGCTGTTCCACCTAATTGAGCTAATGCTTCTATTATTAATACACCTGGCATCACAGGATTACCTGGATAGTGACCCTGAAAAAAATGTTCATTAATAGTAACATTTTTATAACCCACTGCTCTCTTTCCAGGTTCAACTTCTTCAACTCTATCAACTAAAAGCATTGGATATCTATGTGGTATTATCTCCATTATTTGTTTTATATCTAAACTCATAACTGTTCCTCCACTTTGTTATAAGAACTCCTTATGGTTATATACAATCCATTTTTATTTTAGTTCTTATCTATTTTACTTTTATTTTAAATAAACTCTGTCCATACTCAACCATTTGCTCATTTTCTACTAATATATCCACTACTTCACCATCAAATTCTGACTGTATTTCATTCATAAGCTTCATGGCTTCTATAATACAAAGAGTATCTCCCTTTTTAACTTTGCTTCCAATCTCTACAAAAGCAGGTTCTTTTGGATCCCCTGAAGCATAGAAAGTTCCAACTATAGGGGAATTTACAGTTTTTAAATCTTTTTCATCTGTTGATGCAGTTATATTATTCACTGCTTCTTTATTTTCATTTGCAGCATTTTCTTTTATTTCAACCTGTTCTTCTTTTTTTTCTTCTAAGCTTTCTAAATTACTAGTAACACTAACTGAATTTTCAGCTACATCAGTTTGTGACCCTTTTTTCATAGTTATACGGATTCCTTCAGTTTCAATTTCAAGAAAAGTAAGTCCTTCTTCACCAGCTGTTTTGATAAGCTGTTGTATTGATTTATAATCCACTTAAATTACCTCCCGGTCCATTTCTTAAATAGAATAGTTGCATTATGACCACCAAATCCCAATGCATTAGATAATGCATAGTTTAAATCTGCCTTTCTGCCTAAGTCTGTAACATAATCCAAATCACACTCAGGATCTTTAACCTTTAATCCTATAGTAGGCGGTACACATCCATCCTGAAGAGCTTTAACCGATACAATAGCTTCAACAGCACCTGCTGCACCAAGTAAATGACCTGTCATAGATTTTGTTGAACTTACAGGAATTTTATATGCATAATCTCCAAAGACCTTTTTAATAGCTGCTGTTTCAGTTTTATCATTAGGAGGAGTACTAGTTCCATGAGCATTTATATAAGATACTTCTTTAGCTTCTATACCCGCTTCCTTAATAGCTATATCCATAGCTCTTGCTCCCTCAACTCCGCCTGGAGATGGAGATGTAATATGATAAGCATCACAAGTAGATCCATAACCAACTACTTCAGCATATATTTTAGCGTTTCTCTTTTTAGCATGTTCCAATTCTTCAAGTACAAGCACTCCGGATCCTTCTCCCATTATAAATCCATTTCTTTCTGCATCAAAAGGTATAGACGCTCTTTCAGGATCAGTACTTTTACTTAGTGCTGTCATTGATGCAAACCCTGCAATTGATATAGGGGTAATTGCCGCTTCAGTTCCTCCTGAAATTACTATATCTACTTCGCTGTTCCTTATCTTGTGAAAAGACTCTCCAATGGCATTATTAGCAGATGCACATGCTGTAACGATAGTAGTACATATTCCCTTAAGGCCGTATTCTATTGCTACATATCCTGAAGCCATATTACTTATTATCATAGGTATAAGCATAGGTGAAACTCTACCAGGTCCCTTTTCATTAAGCTTCTTTACCTGCTCTTCAATAGTACCTATTCCTCCAATTCCGCTTCCTAATATAACTCCTACTCTCTCTTTATCAATTTCTTCAAAGTTCAAACCTGAATCTTTTACTGCTTCTTTTGAAGCAGCCATAACAAAATGACAAAATCTATCCATTCTTCTTGCTTCTTTTTTTTCAATGTAATCTTCAGGATTGAAATCTTTAACCTCTGCTGCTAATTTGGCTTTAAAGTCAGTATTATCAAATAGTGTTATTTCATCAATTCCACACTTACCATTTTTAATGGAATTCCAAAATGTTTCTACATCATTTCCTACAGGTGTAATTGCTCCCATACCTGTGATAACTACTCTTCTACTCATACGCTTCTCCTACCTTTACACTTTTTAATTTATACTTATTAATAAAAGTCTACTGCATTACCATACCGCCATCTACATTTATAACCTGCCCTGTTATATATGAAGCCATATCCGATGCTAAAAATCCCACTAAATTAGCTACATCTTCTGGTGAACCTAATACCTTCAAAGGAATAGTATCTTTTATATTTTCTTTAAGCTTATCAGAAAGTATCTCCGTCATATCTGTCTGTATAAAACCAGGTGCTACAGCATTAACGGTAATACCTCTGCTTCCAAGCTCTCTAGCTGCTGACTTAGTAAGTCCTAAAATTCCTGCCTTTGCAGAAGAATAATTCAATTGTCCAAAATTTCCTGTAATTCCTACTACAGAAGAAATATTTATTATCTTTCCAGCCTTCTGCTTTAACATTATACTACTTACATGCTTTATAGTATTAAAAGTTCCCTTTAAGTTTACATTTATTACGCTGTCAAAGTCTTCTTCCTTCATCCTAAGCAGCAAAGTATCTTTAGTAATCCCTGCATTATTAACTAATATATCAACACTGCCAAATGTGTCCTTAGCAGATTTTACAAGTTTCTCTGCTTCTTCAAATTTACTTACATCTGCTTGAACAGCTATGCCCTTTACACCTTTTTCCTTTATTTCCTCTAGAAGTTCTTCTATGCCATTAGTACTGCTTCTATAATTTACAACCAAATTTGCTCCCATATCTGCCAGTTTAAGGGCTATAGCTTTTCCAATACCTCTACTGGCACCAGTTACTATTGCAGTTCTCTCTTTTAGACTACAACATTTCATTAAGATCCCCTCCTATTCTGCAATGTTTTCTATACACTTATTTAAACTATTTAAATCTTCTATGTTAAAAGTTTTAAGTTTTCGGTTTATTTTTTTTACAAATCCAGTAAGTACTTTTCCAGGTCCAATCTCTATAAATTTATCTACTCCGTCATCTATCATTCTATTTATAGTATCCTCCCAAAGTACAGAACTCATAACCTGTCTTCTCAATAATTCCTTAATATCTTTTTCTTCTTTAATGTAGTTACCTGTAACATTAGTTATTACAGGAAGCTTTAGTTTATTTACAGATATATTTTCAAGTTCTAATGCTAGTTTATCTGATGCTGGCTTTAGCATAGATGTATGAAAAGGTCCACTTACCTGAAGCATTACTACTTTTCTTGCACCTGCTTTTTTGGCAAATTCTGCCGCTGATTCTACTGCTGCTACTTCTCCAGCAATAGCAATTTGACCTGGGCAATTAAAATTAGCTGGTTCCACTATACCTTTATCACTTGCATCTTTGCAAACTTCTCTAACTTTATCACTGTCAAGTCCTAAAACAGCAGCCATAGCACCTTTTCCCTGAGGTACAGCTTCTTGCATATACTTACCTCTTTTCTTTACAAGCTTTACTGCCTCTTGAAAGTCAAATACTCCGCTATAAACAAGGGCTGAATATTCACCAAGACTTAATCCTGCTGCAACATCGGCATTTATTCCTTTACTTTCTAAAGCTTTGAGAGCAGCTATACTAGTAGTTAAAATAGCTGGCTGCGTATTTTCAGTTTTATCTAATTCTTCTTTACTACCTTGAAAACAAATCTCACTTATTTTAAAACCTAATGCCTCATCAGCCTTGTCAAATATATTTTTACTTTCTTGAAAATTATCATAAAGTTCTTTTCCCATACCTACATATTGTGCACCCTGACCAGAAAACAAAAATGCTACTTTTCCCATAATATTATTTCTCCATCCTTTAAAATGTTTATATTAATGATCTAAATTATAAAGTTTTAATCTTTTCAAGTGTTTTATCTGCTTCTAAAAACATCTCTTTTATTATATCTTTACAATCCTGCTTTTTGCAAACGAGCCCTGCTATCTGCCCAGCCATAATAGAACCCATATTTACATCGCCCTCCTTAACTGCCTTAGGCAAAGCACCTCTCCCTAATTCTTCATATTTTTCAATTTCTGCTCTTTCCTTTTCAAGAATTTGAAATTGTCTAGTAAGCTTATTACGCAGAACCCTTACAGGATGTCCAGTAGGTCTTCCTGTAACCACTGAATCGATATCCTTTGCTTTTATAACCTTTTCTTTATAATTTTCATGTACTGTACATTCATTAGCTACTAAAAATCTCGTTCCAACTTGAACGCCTACAGCACCAAGCATAAATGCAGCTGCAACACCTCTTCCATCACCAACACCACCAGCTGCAATTACTGGAATATTAACAGCATCCACTACCTGTGGTACCAATGTCATGGTAGTAAGTTCTCCAACATGTCCTCCAGATTCGCATCCTTCAGCTATAACAGCATCTACTCCGCTTCTTTCCATTCTCTTAGCAAGTGCAACAGAAGCTACCACAGGTATAACTTTTATTCCGTAAGACTTCCACATATCAATATACTTACCAGGATTTCCTGCTCCTGTAGTTACAACTTTAACACCTTCTTCACAAACCAACTTAGCAAGTGCTTCAGCATTTTCACTTAATAGCATTATATTAACTCCAAAAGGTTTATCTGTAAGTTTCTTAGTTTTTCTAATCTCATCTCTTATGTAATCTACAGGTGCGTTAGCTCCTGCAATAATACCCAAGCCTCCAGCATTTGACACTGCCGCTGCTAACGAACTATCTGCAATCCATGCCATAGCACCCTGAATAATAGGATACTCTATGTCTACCATTTCACAAAATACGGATTTAATCATGATATCCTCCTCATTATTAAATATCTTAAAAAATAATTTACAATAAAAAATTATTTTTATTTATAATACCAATTTTTATTTGTCTAATAACCTCTTTAAATATTTTATATAGGTTACACTAATAGTAGGTCAGATATAAAGATCAAAATTTAAATTGATTATTCTCAATAAATATGTAATCTCTGTACCTGACCTCAATAATTTTGTCTTTTTTAATTAATCATCCATTCTATAAGTGCTGATCCAAAAGTTAAACCTCCGCCGAAGCCTACCAAAATAATTTTATCACCCTTTTTTAGTAATCCATCTTTATTCATTTCATCAAGAGCAATTGGAATACTTGCGGCAGAAGTATTCCCATATTTATCTAGATTAATATAGAATTTATTACTATCTATATCTAATCGTTTAGCTGCTGAATCTATAATTCGCATATTAGCTTGATGAGGTACAATATATTTAATATCTTGGACCTTACAATCTTGATTTTTTAAAACTTCCTCTATACATTTAGGCACAATTTTAGTACCAAATCTAAATATGTCCTTACCACTCATGGTAACTAAACTATTTTGCTCATTTATTGTATTAATAAAAGGATTATTTACGGGGACTGCTGAACATCCCAAAAGCTTAGCTGCATTTCTTCCATCAGATCCTGTGTATATAGATAATATTCCATTATCTTCAGACTTTTGAAGTATAGCCGCTCCAGCACCATCACCAAATAAAACACATGTACTTCTATCGGACCAATCCACAATCTTCGAGAGTACTTCAGCTCCAATTACCAGCGCCGTCTTACATTGACCAGTTTTTATAAATTGAGTTCCTATATTCAATGCATAAACAAATCCCGTACAGGCAGCTGATATATCAAAACAAGTTGCATTTTCTGCTCCTATTTCCGCTTGAACTAAACATGCTGTTGATGGTATAAAGCTATCTGGTGAAGCAGTTCCCACAACTATTAAATCAATATCTAAAGGATCTATATCAGCATTTTTTATAGCCTGTAATGCTGCTTTTGTTGATAGAAAAGATGTATTTTCTCCCTCAGTTATTCTTCTTTCTTTTATTCCCGTTCTCGTAGAAATCCATTCATCATTTGTATCAACTATCTTTGAAAGATCTATATTTTTTATTATTCTATCAGGTGCATAACTTCCAGTTCCTATTATCTTAACATTATTCACATAACCACTCCTTGTTAGCCCTTACCTATATTTACATCTGTACTAAGCTGCAATTAAACTATTCTAAATATTTTTCTGCTTCAGTTACAAGTTCATCTAAAATTTCTTTAACTGTAACAATTTTATCTATTTTGTATGCATTGCTTCCTGTAAATAATAAACCATTATCAATATCACCCTTTACAGCATTTATAAGCGCCTTTGATATACAATAGGGGGTATTTTTAGGATTACAAGGTTTTAGACAATTGTAACACTTTGTTATTGGCTCATTTTGTTTTTTTATTTTTTCAATAAAGGAATTTCTAATAGCTCTTCCAGGCATTCCCACTGGACTAACTACAATTTCTATATCTTCCTTTTTACAATCTATAAAGGCCTGTTTATATTTTATATGTGCATCGCATTCCTCTGTAGCTATAAATCTAGTGGCAATTTGAACTCCGGCTGCACCTAACTTTATATATTTTGCAATATCTTTTCCTGAATAGATCCCCCCAGCACAAATAACTGGTATTTTCCTGCCATACTTTTTTTCAAAGGGCTTCACAGCTTCTATAACAGATATTACTATATTTTCTAAATTTTTCCTATTATCCCCAGTAAGTTCTTCCATAGAAAATCCAAGATGTCCTCCTGCATTTGGACCTTCAACAACCACTAAATCAGGTATTCTATCATGTTTTCTGTCCCACATTTTACAGATAACCTTTGCAGCCTTTGCCGATGAAACTACAGGTGCAATTTTAGTACTTGAACCTTCTACAAGACCAGGTAATGTTATTGGAAGACCCGCTCCAGATATTATTAAATCTATTTTTTCTTCTACTGCAACTTTAGCAAGTTCATCATAACAACTTATTGCAACCATGAGGTTTAATCCTATTATTCCTGTAGGGCTGATTTCTCTAGCTTTGTGTATTTCCTTCCTTAGAGCTCTAATATTGGCTTCAACTGTATTAGTTTCAAAATCTGGTTCTTTATAACCAATTTGAACTCCAGATATAATACCTACAGCACCGTAACTAGCAACAGTACCCGCCAAGCTAGAACCTGATATACCAACACCCATTCCACCTTGAACAACCGGTATGTCAGATTTTAAATCTCCTATTATTAAAGGAGGCAATTTCATACGTATCTCTTCCTTTTCTATATAGTTAAATATTAATATTATAAGTATACATTTTGATAATCAAAGTATATATAAAAAGTCCTATTTCGTCAAGAAAAAATGTTAAAATTTGTTTTTACAATTGTATGTTTTCCAGTTAAATCAAATATTATTTTTATTTATTTCTAAATATTCTTCATACAGGAAATTAATTAGTTTTTAATTACATTCTCATAAGTATTATATCATAATAAATATTTATCTATAGATATCCAAATTCATAATTAAATGTTGATACTCATAAATAGCCTAAGTAACTTAATATAAAAGATCTAAATTTATATTTCAAGTTGTATATCTAACGTTATTTAATCTATATCATCCATAAAAATTGGCAATACTATCTTTAATTCACAATCATCGATAATATTGCCATAAAATTTAATAATCTATGCATTTATGCTTATTAATTTACTATTATTTATAATAATTATTATAAAATTATCTTTTCATAAGTTTCTCAGCCGTTTTTATATTATCAGGTGCCAAATCATCTGGAACTTCTCCAGTTACATTTCCGAGAATAAATCTGGCACATTTTTTATAATTATTATTACAAAATTCTTCCTTATATTTTATAATATCTTTTTGAAAATTTTCATTTTTGTCATTGGTATTATTAATAAATGGACATAACTGCATATTAGGACAAGGCATAAAAAATTCCTCCAAGCAAACTTATTCATACAAATATATGAAATTAATCCTTGTGTTTATTCTATATTTGTAAAGTTATACTATGTGAACAAACATTAACGCAAATTACTACATATATTAAATTTTAATTATTATCTTTATTAAAATTTAATTATTACCTTCTTTTAAATATTTTATTAATTCTCTTCTAATCCAATCCAAAGTATAAGCTACGGCTCTATCTCTAATTTTTTGTCTATTACCAACTAAATTTAATTTCTTAGTTTTTACAATACCATTTATGTAAATTCCAACATAAACAAGTCCTACTGGTTTTTCATCAGTACCACCATCAGGCCCTGCTATGCCTGTGGTAGAAACCCCTATATTTGTACCTGATTCTTTAGCTATACCTTCTGCCATTTCTGCTGCACACTCACTGCTTACAGCACCAAATTTAATTAAAGTATCTTCTTTAACTTTTAACCTATTTATCTTAGCTTTATTGCTATAAGTTACTGCACCCTCTAAAAATGCCGAAGATATTCCAGGATAATTAATTAATTGTCCAGCTAAAAGACCTCCAGTACAAGATTCTGCTGTAGATATAGTAAGCTTATTTTCTATAAGCAATTTAGCAACTACACCTTCTATAGTTTGGTTTTCTACACCATAAACATTTATATCACCTAATTTGTTTCTTATTTGTCTTTCAACTGGTTCAATTATTCTATATGCTTCTTCTTCATTGTTAGTTTTAGCTGTAAGTCTTAATATAACCTCATTATCTTTGGCATAAGGTGCTACTGTTGGATTTGTCTGATTATCTATTATATGACCTATTAAATTATCAACACTGCTTTCTCCTATGCCAGTTATCCTTAATACCTTTGATACAAGAGTTCCCTCATGGAATTTTTTTAAATAGGGAATAACTGTTTCATTTAACATTGGTATCATTTCCTTTGGTGGTCCTGGGAGTAATATGGCTATTTTATTATTTTCCTCTATAATACATCCTGGCGCAGTTCCATTATTATTTTCTATAATAATACTTCCTTCTGGAAAATATGCTTGTTTTTTATTATTTTCACTGATTTCTCTATTTATCTTCTTAAAAAACGTAATTATTTCCTGCAATGACTTATTATCTAAAACTAGTTTTTTATTAAAATATTCTGCTGCTATTTCCTTTGTCAAATCATCTTTTGTAGGTCCAAGTCCTCCGGTTGTAATTACAATATCAGCTCTATTAAGTGCAAAATTATATGCATTTTTTAGTCTTTCTGGATTATCTCCAACTACAGTCTGATAATAAACATTAATACCAAAATTTGCTAATTCCCTAGAAATATATTGAGCATTAGTATTTAATATATCTCCAAGAAGTAATTCTGTTCCAACAGATAGAATTTCAGCTTTCATTTTTTTCACCCCATCATTTTAAATTTATATACTTTATATAAATATTTTCTATAATTATATCATAAATATATTTACATTATTCTACTCCTAATTAATTTTATAAATATATGGAATTAAAAATATATTAACTATCTAATCTTTGTAAATAAAATATATAAAAATATAAACTTAAAAGATTTGTATTTTAAAACATGAATAATTATTTATTATAGACACTATTATTATTTAGATATTTCAAAGGATCCACTGCTGTACCATTATATCGAACTTCAAAGTGTATATGCGGACCTGTGCTTCTGCCAGTACTTCCAGCCTTCCCTATTTCATTGCCAGTGCTTACTATATCTCCATTCTTCACTTCAATCTTACTGCAATGACCATAAACAGTTTCTAATCCTCCTAAATGTTTTAATATTATTACATTTCCATAACCCTCTTGTACTCCTGCAAATTCCACTTGGCCTTTCATAGCAGCCCCTATTTTAGTTCCTAAAGGTACAGCTATGTCTATGCCTTTATGAATACCTGCTTCAATAGTACCATCATTAAGTTTCACCTTTCTATACCCAAAAAAAGAACTTATTCTACCATTAGCTGGCAAGGCAAGAATTGCTAAGTTCTGATTAACAACTTCGGCTTCCTTATCCTTTATAGATACCTCTTTATTTTTGGTTTTACCCTGAGAATTGTTATCATTATTCTTAATACCAGAAGTCTCCTTTTCTTTTTCATTTATTTTACTTTCTTCATTTTTATTTACCTTTTTTATACTATTATTTTTTTCAGAAGACGAATATTCTACTTTTTTTTCTTTATCAATTGAAGCTTTTTCTGCATTTTCCAAAGCCATAGTCCTATAATAAGTAAATATACAAAAGCTAATAGTAGCTATCACTAATATTACTACTTTTATAATTCTATGCTTACTTGTTAATATCAAAATCATCTCTCCTCTCGCATTAACATATTATTGACACATATTAAAAAAATATAATATCCCAATATATTATTTATCTTTAACTGCAAAATAGCACATTGTATTGTAAATAGATAATATTAAAATAAATTTTTATGTTACCAGCTTTTCATTAATGGAAATATTTATAAATTTTTTTATTATTGATTTTAATTTTATATTATAATATTATTGATTTAACAGCATAATTTTTTAATATTAAAATACTAACAAAATACATATTTAATATTAAAATACTAACAAAATACATATTTAATATTAAAAACTCAATTTATAATCAACCTATATTAGTCAAGTAGGAATCGGTATTACTGGATTTGTTTATAAGCATTTTTTTAAGAAAAAATTAATCATCATCAATGATTTTATTAGATTAATGGACAAATTAAATATTATTCTTATTCAAGAAATCTACTATGTGCTTAAATAATAGATTTTCATGTTTAACCTTAATTTTAATTCAATATTTTGTTATAATAAATATAAATAATACTATATATTGTATAATTATTTTGAAAGGCGGTGATATTGTGAGTACTTTCATGTTTAAAAATAAAGCAAACAGCTATACTCCTATAAGTAATATATTTATAGATAAGTACATGCCTAAAGCAAGAGGTGAATATGTAAAAGTATACCTTTTAGGAATAAAGTATTGTATGTCTGGAGAACCAGGTATAAATTCTGCAATGTTTGCAGGTACTCTGAGTCTTCTTGAAACAGATGTAATGAATGCATGGAACTACTGGAATGATGAAGGGGTAGTAAAACTCATTCCTATAGATAATTTAGGAAATTTTAATATAGCCTTTTTAGATTTAGATGATCAAATTTCAGATAACAATGAAAATATAGACCTATTAAAAGAATTAAATAATACCTCTACTAAAGATATGCTTCAGGATATAGAAAATCTTGTTGCTAGACCACTTTCCAGTAAAGAAATGAAAATGTATATAAGCTGGATAAACGATTTTAATTTTCCACCAGAATTAATTCTCTTACTTATTGAATACTGTACCTCTAAAAATAAAACTGATTACAGATATATAGAAAGAATTGCTATATCCTGGCATGATGCTAAAATTAATACTATAGAAAATGCACAGATTTACATAAAAAAACATGAAGATAAATGGATAAAAATAAGGAAAATATTATCCTATCTTGGTATTAAAGACGCAGAAATTATGAAACCACAGCAACAGCTATTAGAAAAATGGATAAATTCTTATAAGTTTTCTCTAGAAGTTATCTATAGAGCCTGTGATATTACTTTTTCTCGAATAAATAAAGCTGATTTTAAGTATATAGATGCTATTCTAACTAATTGGTTCAAAGAAGGAATTAAAACTATCAAGGATATAGATACTAAAGACTTTAAAAAAGCTAAATTTAAAAAATCATCTTCAAATTTAAATACAGGTCCTAAAACTAATTTCAACAATTATGAGCAAAGGTCCTATGATTATGATGAACTTGAAAAGAAATTATTAGGATGGGATAAAAATGATTAAAGGTTATAAAGAAGAAGTAACTAAAATGTATTCTCATATACAAGAAATTGAAGATACTGCACTAAAAAAAAGAAGATTGGAAATTTCACAAAAGATTCCAGAAGTATTAGATATAGAACGTCAGATAGCTAACCTATGTATAAATTTATCTGTTATATCTTTTAAAGATGTAAAAAATAGAGAACAGAACCTAAAAAATTTAAAAGAAAAAATTACTGATCTTAGAATAAAAAAATCTGAACTTCTAACTGCCAATGGTTATCCTATAGATTATGTTTCTCGCCATTACCTATGTAATAAATGTAAGGATACCGGATACATAGGTTCTAAAAAATGTACTTGTTATAAACAAAAGCTTGTTAAATTATATTATAAGGATTCACATTTAAATTTAATATTAAAAAATAATAATTTTGAAAATTTTAATATTAACTGCTATTCATCTACTAGAACAGGTGAAGAACCAAGAAGTCCAAGAAAAAATATGGAAGAAAAAATAATTCCTTTTGTTATGGATTATATAAAAAATTTTTCATCCTCAAATACAAATTTACTTTTTTATGGTAATTCCGGTACCGGAAAAACTTTTTTATCAAATTGTATTGCAAAAGATTTATTGGACAGAGGATTTTTAGTAGTTTATAGAACTGCCGATGATATTATTCAGGAACTTAAAAAAATTAAATTTGAAAATAACTCTACTTTGGAAGACTTGCTTCTTAATTGTGATTTATTAATACTAGATGATTTAGGTACTGAGCAGATAACTGATTTTTCATCTACTGAATTATTTAATCTTTTAAATAAAAAATTATTATTGAATAAAAAAATGCTTATTTCTTCTAACTATTCTTTAGAAAGGCTTTCAAGGACTTATTCAGAAAGAATTACTTCAAGGTTATTTGGTAATTTTAATCTATTCAAATTTTATGGTGAAGATATAAGAGTTAAAATCAATTTTTTGAAACAAAAATAAATTTATTAATATGAAAATATTATACTTAATCCCATAATAATATTTATTAAATGTATTTAGTGGGAGTTTTTACTCCTACTAAATTATTATTTTATACTATTTATTTCATAAAAACTTTTCTAGTTCGATATTATTAAATTAATTTCAAAAAAACAAAAACTTTCTAGATATTAACCTAGAAAGTAGTGGTGCTGGCAATAGGAATTGAACCCATAACCTACTGATTACAAGTCAGTTGCTCTACCAATTGAGCTATGCCAGCTTAAAATATGGCGACCTGGAAGGGGATCGAACCCTCGACCTCTGGCGTGACAGGCCAGCACTCTAACCAGCTGAGCTACCAGGCCATATTTTGTGGTGGGCATTACAGGGCTCGAACCTGTGACCCTCTGCTTGTAAGGCAGATGCTCTCCCAGCTGAGCTAAACGCCCACAAAATGGTGACCCCTACGGGACTTGAACCCATGTTACCACCGTGAAAGGGTGGTGTCTTAACCGCTTGACCAAGGGGCCTTATTAATTTATAATGGTGCTGGCAATAGGAATTGAACCCATAACCTACTGATTACAAGTCAGTTGCTCTACCAATTGAGCTATGCCAGCTAAAATATGGCGACCTGGAAGGGGATCGAACCCTCGACCTCTGGCGTGACAGGCCAGCACTCTAACCAGCTGAGCTACCAGGCCATATTTTGTGGTGGGCATTACAGGGCTCGAACCTGTGACCCTCTGCTTGTAAGGCAGATGCTCTCCCAGCTGAGCTAAACGCCCACAAAATGGTGACCCCTACGGGACTTGAACCCATGTTACCACCGTGAAAGGGTGGTGTCTTAACCGCTTGACCAAGGGGCCTTATTAATTTTTTGATGCTGCTCTTGCGACCTAACAATAAATATGATACAAAAAAAAACACCTAATGTCAACATAAATTTTTATTTTTTTTATATTTTTTTTAACTACAAAAATTTAAATACACATTTTTCCATATATCACAAAATATTTTTGATGGACTCCATAATAATTAAAGCAGTATCTTCAATAGCCCTTTTTGTTACATCTATTACTCTACAATTTAATTTTCTCATAATATTATCTGCAAATTCTAATTCCTGAAGAACTCTTTCTGCATTTGCATATTGTATATTTTTATTAATAACACCAAACTTATTCAATCTATGCCTTCTTATATCTATAAGCTGAGTTGCTTCTATTGTAAGGCCTATTATCTTTTTTCTGCTTATTTCATACAGCTCCTTTGGAACATCTACTTCAGGCATTAAGGGTATATTCAATGCTTTAATACCTTTGTTGGCCAAATACATGCATAAGGCCGTTTTAGAAGTTCTAGATAATCCTATTAAAATTACATCTGCCTTCTTTATACCATTATTATCTTTACTATCATCACATTGAATTGCAAATTCTATAGCTTGGATTCTCTTATAATATCTAGAATTCATATCCCAGACAGCACCAGGTTTATATTCAGGAACTTTTTTTAACATTCTTGATATTATACTAATTGAAGGAGCTAACACATTATTTATTGGAATACCTAATTTCATACATCTTTCTATGAGAAATTCTCTAATTTCGACTAAAATTATTGTAGATATAACTATACTATTTTTTACATCTTCAATACCATTTACGAAATCGTCTACATCTTGTATCCTATTTATATAAGTTATTCTCTTAATTTCAATAGGTTCATTAAATTGACTTGAAACAGCTTTAGCTACCTGTTCTGCTGTTTCACCAATAGAGTCTGATACAGCATAAATAGTTAACATTATACATCCCCCTTTTTATAAACTCCTTAATCTAATATAAAAAAATAACTAATCAATATAAATAAAATATAAAAATCTATACAGTTTTATTAGCTGTTATATAATATAAAATAATATTATAATATGGAATTTTTATGCTGAAGTTCAACTAATGCACAACCCTCTATAGCAGTAACATTATTATATTTGCAATAATCTAGTATCTCTTTACTTTCTGCACCTGGTTGAATAAGTATCTTATCTATATTTAACTCACTTGCTTCTTCTAATATTTTAATACCCATCTTGGGATTTATACATAAATCTATAACATCTATTTTATATTTAACATCTTTTAGAGATGTAAATATTTCTTGCGATTTTATTTTAGGATTAACACCTGATACATTATATCCTTCATTTTTTAATCTATTTAATATTTTATAAGCATATTTAGAGCTATTCAATACATCTCCTATCACTACCCAATTTTTATAATTCATTAAATTACTAGCATTCATATCCTTAATTCTCCCTTTCTCATTACAATAATATCTAATTAATAAAGGTAAAATTATATTATTGCAATATAAAATACTTTCACAATGCTATTATAAACTAAATACATATAAATATCCTTAAAAATATTTAGCTTAAATTACAAGCTGCACTTTTTCCTGCAATATAGCCTGAACTCCAAGCCCATTGAAGGTTAAATCCTCCACAATCACCGTCTACATCTAATACTTCTCCACAAAAATATAAATTATCTATAATTTTTGATCTAAGAGTATCTATCCCTAAATATTTTGTGTCTACTCCTCCTGCCGTAACCTGTGCATTATTAAAGGAATTAGTACCACTAACTTTAAACTTCCAGCTTTTAAGTAAACTATATATATTTTTTTTCTCTTGCCAAGTTAATTCTATACAAGGCTTATGTATATTATCTAATTGTGCTTCCTTTAAAATTATAGGTATCATTTTTTTGTTAATTATTCCAATCAATGAATTGAAAACACTTCTATAATTAAACATTCCCCAATGATTTTCTAAAAATTCTATTAAATTATCCATTGTATATTGAGGTAACATATCAATAGTTATATCTACGCTTTTTCCATCTTGAAGAGCTTTTGATGCAATACCACTTATTTGTAGTATAGGCGGACCTGATATACCATAATCAGTGAAAAGAATCTCTCCAAATTCACTTCTTTTTTTCTTATCATTAATCCAAACATGAGAATATCCATTGAATTTTATCCCTGATAGTGCCTTTAAGTTTTTGTATTTAAGGTGTAATTGTACTAAAGCTGGAATGGGATTAATTATATTATGACCAAAAGATTCAGCAATAGAATAACCACTACCGTCAGAACCTGTTTTAGGGGCAGCCTTTCCTCCGGTAGCCACTATCAATCTATTACAACAAAATGTATCCTCCTCATTACATATAGAAATATTAATTTTAGAATTTTTCATATTAATTTCTTTAACTTTTTTATTTAGATATACTGGAATTTCTCTTTCCTCTATAGCCATTCTAAAAGTATCTAAAACAGATGAAGCTTGAAAAGACATAGGATAAACTTTGCCATCTTCTAATACAGTAAGAGGTAGTCCTATAGAATTAAAAAATGTTTTTGTCTCTTTAAAACTAAAATTCTTCAAACAATATTCGAAAAATCCATAATTATCACTATGATACCTGGAATAATCTTTACATGTATTACTTATATTACATCTACCATTACCTGTAGTAAGCAACTTTTTACCGATTCTATCATTTCTCTCTATAATAGCCACATCTTTTCCTAAGTCTTTAGCTGTAATAGCTGCCATAATTCCAGATGCACCGCCACCAACTATAATAATATCATGTTTCAAATTTTTTCTCTCCTTCATAATAAACCAAACTATAATTTATTCTTTAATCCATGTAGTTTTAACTAAATTTAATCTATCTCCATTAGAATTCAAAAGAGATGTATAAATTATATATCCATTATCAACTTCCACTGTTTCTCCTAAAGCTTTAACAACTTCTCCATAAGCAGTTTCTTTGTCATAATTTATTTTTAATTGACTAAGTTTATAATTGTTAATTATATTTTTTGGAATTGTCTCCAGTGCCCAAGAAACATATTTTACATTATTTACATGCTTATTTGTGTCTATATCACTATATCTTACAACAAAATTTTTTTCCTCAGTAATATTAATTGGAACTTTTAATTTTTCAAATTCAATTGGACTACTATCCTTTTTAGTAAGGCCAAATTTTTCAATTATTTCATCTTGAATTTTGCATGGTCTTCTTCTCTTTATATTTATCATAAACCATAGTGAATTAGCCTGAGCGATGGTTTCTCCCGAAGAGTTTATAATATCAAATTTTCTGTAAGCATAAAATGTTCTTACCGAATGTGCCCAAGTTCTTACTCTCAATTTTTCCCCTAACATAGCATATTTATATATTTTTATATCCCATTTATATACAACCCAAGCTATATTGTTTTTCAAAAGATAATCTATTCCCATATCTAAACTTTCTGAATGATTTAATGCTAAATCTTCAAAATAATTTATAAAAGTTGCAATAAAAACCCTTCCATTTCTATCTACTTCATAATGATGAACCTTATAATATTCTTCATATATTTTATTTCCCATATTATTTCTCCCCCATAGTCATTAATGAATACAATATGTAAAAATTAAAAATAAGCACTGAATTTAAAATAAACCCAGCGCTCATAATTTCTAAAATTTATGTTTATAAATTATTTGTTTAATGCTGCTAATAAATCATCTAAATCTAATGCATGAACTACTGCAGCTTGTTCTAATGTTTCACCTTGAGATGATGGACATCCTATACATCCCATACCAAAGCTCATTAATACTTGTGCTTTTTCAGGATAAGTTCTTACTACTTCACCTATAGTTGTATCTTTATTAATTTCCATAATTTATACCTCTCTTCTCTTAATATTTAGTATTTATATTATAACATATTTAATAAACTGTTAAAGTATGTTCTGTTATTTTTAGCTATAATATATGAATATTATACAATTATATCTCACTAACCACAATAGTCTGATCTCTTCTTGGTCCAACTGAAACTATAGAAACTTTTGTATCTGTTAGTTCTTCTATCCTTTTAAGATAAATTTTGGCATTACTAGGAAGATCCTCATAGGTTCTTGCAGCCTCTACACTAGAATCCCAACCATCAAATTCTTCATATACTGGCTTACAAAGAGCTAAATCCTCAAGGCTCGCTGGCACATAGTCTATAATATTTCCATTAAGCTCATATCCTACGCATACTTTTACTTTATCTATTCCAGCTAAAGTATCTATTTTAGTTACAGCAAAACTTGTAAGACCTGAAACTCTAGCTGCTGATTTTAAAATTACAACATCAAGCCATCCACATCTTCTTGCCCTTCCTGTAGTTACACCATACTCATGGCCTTTATCTCTTATGTGTTCTCCCATTTCATCAAAAAGTTCTGTAGGAAAAGGTCCTTTTCCTACTCTGGTTGTATATGCTTTAGCAATACCTATAGCACTATTAATCATAGTAGGTCCTATTCCAGCTCCAGTACATACACCTCCTGCAATTGTACTAGATGATGTAACAAATGGGTATGTTCCATAATCTATGTCTAATAAATTTCCTTGAGCTCCTTCAAACAGAACATCTTTACCTTGCTTTATTTCATTATAAACTCTTACAGAGGCATCAGCTACAAAGGCTTTTATTTTCTCTGCATATCCTATGTATTCGTCATATATAGTGTCAAAATCAAAGGTATCCATACCATATGCTTTAGATAAAACAGTATTTTTATCAGAAATGTTTTCTCTAAGTTTTTCTTTAAAGACATCCTTATGCATTAAATCACATACTCTTATTCCACATCTCTCAGCCTTATCTGTATAACAAGGTCCTATACCCTTTCCCGTAGTGCCTATATCATTTTTACCTCTTATTTTTTCTTTTGCCCCATCCAAACTTCTATGGTAAGGCATTATAAGCTGTGCTCTATCACTAATTAGTAATTTTTCAGGTGTAACCTTTACTCCTAAACCTTCAAGATATTCTATTTCTTGAAACATAGCTTTAGGATCTAAAACTACTCCATTTCCTATTACATTTAACTTATCTTCATATAATATACCTGATGGTATAAGATGAAGTTTATACTGCTTTTCACCTACTTCAACAGTGTGGCCTGCATTATTTCCGCCTTGAAATCTAACAACTACATCTGCTTCCTCTGCAAGATAGTCTGTCATTTTACCTTTACCTTCATCACCCCACTGAGCTCCTAAAACAATAAATGCTGACATAATAATTCCTCACTTTCCATTCGGATTAAATTTAACTTGATTTTACTATATTTCTAGCCACTATAACACCAGTTACAGATGCTTGCATAAGTCCTCTCGTAATTCCAGCTCCATCACCTATAGTATATAAATTCTTTATTTCTGTCTCAAATTTCTCATTTGTTTCAATCTTACTTGAATAAAATTTCACTTCAATTCCATATAGAAGTGTATTCTTACTATATAAACCAGGTGCAATTTTATCAAAAGCTTTTAAAGCTTCTACTATCGAAGTCAGATATCTTTGGGGAAGTACAAAACTTAAATCACCAGGTACTGCTGATTTCATAGTTGGTATAGTTGTTGATTTTTTAAGTCTCGATTCATTTGTTCTTCTTCCCATAAGTAAGTCGCCAAGCCTTTGAACCATTATTCCTCCACCAGTCAACATATTGCCAAGCTTTGCAATGTATTGACCATAATCTATTGGCTGATTAAAAGGTTCTGTAAAAGTAGTCGAAACAAGCATAGCAAAGTTAGTATTATTTGTTCTTAATTCTTTTTCTCCATAACTATGTCCATTCACAACTGCCATCCCCTGATCATAATGTTCTTCAGATACTACTCCACCAGGATTCATACAAAAAGTCCTAACTTTATTATCAAAGGTATCAGAATAATAAACAAGTTTTGCTTCATATAAATCTTTAGTCAAATGATCCATAATTGAATTTGGCACTTCTACTCTAACACCTATATCCACTTCATTATTGGTGGTTTTTATACTTAATCTTTTCGCTTCCTTTGTAATCCATTCAGCTCCACCTCTACCTGGAGCAACCACTAAATTTTTAGTTTGAATTCTAAATTCTCCTGATTTGTTTTTTATATCTATTCCCTTAATCTCATTATCTTCGGCTATTATATTTACAGCCTCTGTAAGTTCTTGAAATTCAGTATTAGTTTCTTCTATGAGATACAGGTACATTTTTTTTAGAACTTCATATGCAAGCTCAGTACCTAAATGTCTTACAGGACATTCAACAAGGCGAATATTATGCTTACTAGCTTCATATTTTATCTCATCTATTTTTTCATTGTTTAAACCATAAACAATTTTATTAGCCCCAAAATTTAGATATACATCATCACAATAATTTATTAGGTCCTGTGATTCTTTCTGTGAATAATAATCTAAAATTCGACCTCCAACTTCTGGACTTAAAGATAATTTACCGTCAGAAAAAGCACCTGCCCCTGACCATCCAAAAGTTATTCCACAAGGATTACAATTTATACATTTACCAGTCTTTCTTGCAGGACATACTCTTTTTTCAATATTTCTTCCTCTATCAATTATTAAAACACTTAATTCTGGTTTAATTTTTGCAATTTCGAGGGCAGTAAAAATTCCTGCTGGACCAGCTCCTACTATAACAATGTCATAATTAGTTTTCAACTTGTATCCCTCCCTTTAACATATTATCAGAGCAATGGAAGCTAGTCAATACAAGTGACGAATATTAATACAAGCTTAAATTATATAGTTCGTATTAAAACACAAAAGCAAAATGGCTTCCTCCTATTGAGAAAGCCATTTTGTTTTTTATTTTATTTAAAATATCTATTTAATAAACCTTTGAATGCTTTTCCGTGACGAGCTTCATCTTTACACATTTCATGAACAGTATCGTGAATAGCATCGTAATTAAGTTTCTTAGCTAAAGTTGCTAATTCCTTTTTACCTTTGCAAGCACCATATTCTGCTTCTACTCTAACTTCAAGATTTTTCTTAGTATCAGCACCTACAACTTCTCCAAGAAGTTCTGCAAATTTAGAGGCGTGTTCTGCTTCTTCAAAAGCTATTCTTTTATAAGCTTCTGCTATTTCAGGATATCCTTCTCTATCTGCTTGACGACTCATAGCAAGGTACATTCCCACTTCTGTACATTCACCAGTAAAATTAGCTCTTAATCCTTCTACTACTTCTGCATCTACACCAGCAGCAACTCCAATTTTATGTTCATCTGCCCATTCTTCTTTATCATCAGTCTTTTCTACAAATTTATCTTTTCCTGCACCACATTGAGGGCATTTTTCTGGTGCTTCTTCTCCTTCAAATACATATCCACAGACTGAACAAACAAATTTCTTCATAATAAATTATTCCTCCTAAAATTTTATTATTTATATTATTATTTAATTTTTATTTAAGGTAAATGGTAATGCCATCGCCAACATTTATTATTATATAATAATTATTATCGATAATCAAGTACTTTTTCAATAAATTTTTAATTTTTCAAATTTATTTTCTAAGATCCACATAATTAATAAATACTACATATGAATATATTTTATAAAATTATATTTATATGTAGTATTTTATATAGAATTCATTTCCTAGAATTATATATCTTTTATTATTCTTAAAGCATTTTTATAAAATATTTTTTCAATACTATCTTCGTTAAAACCATTTTTTTTCAGTTCATTCTCAAGCTTATACATTTCTGATGTATCTTTTATCTCAACATCACAATCTATTCCATCAAAATCACTGCCTAATGCTATCACATCTATTCCTCCAATTTTGTAAATATGTTTTATATGAAGAATAATATCATCTATTTTGCTAGTAGTACTTTTACCTAAAAATTTATTATAAAAATTTATTCCCATAATTCCACCTCTATTTGATAACTCTTTTATCATGGAATCAGTTAAATTTCTTGGATGATTAGCTATAAATCTAGAATTAGAATGAGATGCAATAAATGGTCTCTTAGAAGCTGCAGCTACATCGTAAAATCCCCTATCTGAAAGATGTGACACATCAATAATCATATGAAGTTTATTCATTTCTTCTAACACTTCATATCCAAATTTAGTTAATCCTCTTTCCATATATTCTTTTTTTGAATTTGGAAATCCTATTTCATTTGGATAATTCCAAGTTAAAGTTATTAACCTTACTCCCAATCTATAAAAATTTCTCAAATTACATAACTTACCATTTAAAGTTTCTCCACCCTCTATAGTTAAAAATGCAGATAACTTATTCTCATTGTTATTATTAATTAATTCATCATAAGATTTTACAAATCCTATTAAATCATCATTATCTTTTAATTCTGTATAGAACTTATCTACCATAGCTAAGCAATATTCCAGTGGATCATCAATAAGTCTTGAATTTATAAATAGAGCAAAAAACTGTGCTAGATTATTACCACCTTTTAGTTTTTGAATATCCACACTAAAATTATTTTTTCCTAAATTAGATGTATGGGGATTATCCATAAGTTTTGAAATAGTATCACAGTGAAAGTCTATTACTTTCATATATATACCTCCAATATATAAGCTCTATATTACATTATAACACTATTGTGAATAAATTTTTATCTATGTTATCGACTAAAATACTATAATGTATTTATATTTCTCATATATTTGTCGAAAATAATCGATAAGCTTTTTGAAATTCTGAATTATTTATTATATATTTATACTTTTCATAAAAAACAGCTTGACTTTATGTGCAATGATTGATATCATTTAATTAGTTAATAAGTCGATTTTTGTTATTTAAGGGGGATCTTGTGATGAAATCAACAGGAGTTGTAAGAAAAGTAGATGAACTAGGTAGAGTGGTTATTCCTATAGAATTAAGAAGAACATTAGAAATAGGAGAAAAAGATGCTCTAGAAATATATGTGGAAGGCGAACATATAATTTTAAAGAAATATCAACCTGCTTGTATTTTCTGTGGAGATGCAAGAGATGTTACAAATTATAAAGGAAAAAACATCTGTAAAAATTGTATGAGCGAATTAAAAAATGATTAATTAAAGTAAGCTTTTAAAACTTTAATTTAATATTGCTTTTAACAATATTAAGGAGAATGTAGGAAATTTATTTTTCCATATTCTCCTTAAACTAATTTATTATATATTAAAATTTCTTATTTTGCCCATTCGCTTCTTATATCCTTCATAGCATCTCTAATGAGATCATAACCATTAGCTCTTTCCTTCTTTTCTACAGAACTATTTAATCTAAATATTATTCCCATAGGATTTTCAAGTGACAATTCTTCATTTATACCAGTTAATACCCAAATAGTTTTATAATTATAAGATTTAACTATAAGTTCTTTTTCTCCCACTCCATCTGTAAAAAATATAACTACATAATCTCTAAGCCTTTTATCATATATATATTGAAATACTGGAGAAAATTTAGTTCCTCCTTTAGTATTTATCTTTTCTTTAATATCTTTTATATTTTTAACTTTATATATCCTTCTTATTTCTTCATCACATTCAATTATTGATATGTCAAAAGGATAATTTTTAACTATGGAGAAAATTTCTATCATGGATTGTTCTATTTCTCTATCTGTCATACTTCCACTAATATCAATAGCTATTAGTATTTTTACTATTCTATTTGATAATTTTCCTCTTATATCTAATCTATTAGGCTGTCTTCTATCTTTTCTTGTTACAGTTTTTTTATGACCTGATGGTAATGTACCAATTATATTTTTAAGATAATCTTTCCATGCAATTTCAGATGTTCTATTAAGTGCCTTCATAAGTACATCTATACTTTCAGGTACTTTCTCTTTATATGCATTGTTAGCCGTCTTTTTTATTATTTCATCTATTTGACCTAAAGTAATATCATCGTCCATATCATTCCAAATTTCATGTAATTTTAAAAAATCCTTTTCAAATTCCTCTTGCTTTTTAATTTTTTTATCTATACCCTTCTGTATCTTTTGGGCATATTGTTCCATAGTCTTATCTTCTTCTAGTTCTATATTATAAGCTAATTTTACATTTTCAAGCTGTGCTGACCAGGGTGGTAAATACATCAAATATTGATTTATAGATACATCCATAGCAAGATTTATAGCAAGCTCACTATATTTATTTTTTAATTTTTTTGCTCTTATATAATGTTTACTCATAATATGATATATTTCATGTTTAATTAAAGCTTGCATTTCCCTTAGTGTACACTCTAAAAATATAGTTGGATTAAAATACGCTGTAAAGTACGCACCAGATAATTTCGTTTCTAAGGCAGTAGAAAGTTTAAAATTTATTTTTCTTTTAATCTGAATAAAAAATAATCCAAAGAAATTTTCATCACCTGTCATAAGAGATAAATTACACATTGCTATTAATTGTAAAAATCTTTTCTCAAATTCAGTAGAACTATCAATTCCTATTTGAACTTCTTCATACAGTTCATTTTTTAAAATTTCAAATTTATTTTGATCCATACCTTTCTTCCCCTCTTAATTTAAATATATAGAAAAGAAGTCTTCAATAAAATCTTTATTCATTAAGAATTCCCTGTAGATATTATCTTCATAACTTTCTTTAAGTTCTTTCATTATAGCAAGCCTTAAATCTGATGGATAATATCTGAGTAATTTAGAAAATATATCTATCATTTGTATTCTATCATCACTATTTTTTATGTACTCAAAAACATTTTTAGCTATTAAATATAATCTTGAGTGATTTTCACTTTTTATTTCTTCTATGATTTCTGAAGTTAACCTATCCTCTAAAAACATTCTTTCTGGGGTAATAATAGGTCTCTTATTGCTATCTATAAAGTTCATAAATTCCTGTGCTATACTGTTTCCAACATTTCCCTTTATAACATTATATATAATATTCTTATGTACTGCTTTAGATTTGCTTAAATATAATCTATATGCATTAGAAACTCTCTCCCAGCTTCTTGGTGTTGCCTTTACCATTTCTATTGAATTAGGAGTATGAAGATATTCCGGAAATAAAGATATAAAATTTACTATATCTTCATGTATGTTTTGAATTTTATCATTTTTTTCAATACCCCAACCAATCCAGCTCTTTGCATCTGCTTCTACTTCTATCCATACAAAACGATCTTCTTGTGCTGCATCCATATCTACTACTTGATAATCTGTATTATTGTATTTTTCATATTTATTAGAAGGGTTCATAGCAGCTACAACTTTTACTTGTCTAGGTATTTTAAAACTATTTATTTCTCTATCAAGTATTATATTCATTAATTCTTGTTGTACACTATGTTCACAACGATTTAATTCATCTATAAATAATATTATTGTTTTATCAGAATCTTTACTTAAAACTCTATCTATTTCCTGCAGCTTAGTATGCACAGCATAAACAGTTCTCTTAATCTTAATTGCTTCACCATCTACATGCATTATATAATCTTCTACAGTAGGGAGTCCTCCTATTTCACCTTCCTTTAACATATTTCCATCTATATTAATATAATAATAATTGTTTTTCTTACAAAAACTCTTTATAATAGTAGTCTTTCCAATACCACTTTCTCCTACTAATAGTGGAACTCCACCACTTTCTATAACTAACTCTACGCATTTCAATGCATCATTAAAATTCATATTATACTTCTCCTTAATATGATAAATTATAATCAACAAAAATTCTTTTTGCATTTTCACTGCCATAATTATAGATAAAATTAGTTTTATCCATAGTTAATACATTACAATTGATAAACTTTAAAATATAGTTTTTATCTATATTTTCACTTTTAAACTTATCCCTAAGAATTTCTTCAACCCAGTCCATATCGATTCTAGTTCCTGCATATTTTATTATATCTATATTATCTTCTAAAAAAGTTCTCATATCATCTTCATTTATATCATTTATATAGTTAATAGCTTCTGCATTCTCCATTATAGCCTTTCTCTTTACAGCCATAGTGGGATTATTTATATATTTCAATGCTCCAAAATGTCCTGAAATTGATATTAATTGAGTTGCTTCTGAAGGATTTTCTATATATTTTATTGAATCCCAGTCTTTTTTTACTGCAATTTCTTGAATTTCTTCAGATGGATTATTTATATATTGTAATGCCCATCCCTTAATTGAAACAGCTTTTTTTATAACCTTTTCTGAAGGATTTTTTATAAGTTTAAGAGTATTCCAAGCGCCTTGTACAGCAAATAAATTCATTTCTTCTGTTGGATTTTCTATATATTCAATAACCCAAACATTCTTTTTAAGAGCCTCCCATTGAACATACTGAAATGGATTTTTTATATATTTCAGTACACTTGGATTGCTTTTAACTGCCTGAAGTTGCATTTCCTCTGTAGGATTATCTATATTTTTAATATAATAGGGATCTTTACGTATAAACTCCATATATATCACCTCTTAGACTTCAATTACTTTCCATTATTAATTATAATTATATATCATTTGTGCATCAATATCTAATTTCATAACCTAGATGTTGATGCAAATTGATGACTTGAATAGCCTGGGTTAAAAAAATCCAAATTTATATTCCAGGCTGAATATTTATACTGTTTAAATATTAAATTTATTTCTTAATAAAATAAAAGACATACAAACTTACATTACATGTTTGTATGCCTTTTCAAATTATACTATAAATATATTATTATGCTTGAACTTCATTTTCCTTAATAGGTTTCTTTAGTATCGCAAGTAATAAACAAGTTACTACAGCACCAATTGCAACAGCTAGAAGATAAAGTAATGGATTTCCTTTAACTATTCCAAATACAAATATTCCACCATGAGGTGCTGGTAATCCTATATTAAATAGCATTGTAAGTCCACCAGTAATTGCTGCACCAACTACAGATGCTGGAATTACTCTAGCAGGATCTGCTGCTGCAAAAGGTATAGCACCTTCTGTTATAAAACATAAACCCATTATATAACAAGTAAGACCTGAATTTCTTTCCTGTGCATTAAATCTATTTTTAAAGAATGTAGTAGCTAATGCAATTCCAAGAGGAGGTACCATTCCACCTGCCATGATAGCAGCATGTGGATAGTAATTTCCTGAAGATATCATTGCAATACCAAATGTAAAGGCAGCTTTATTTATTGGACCACCCATATCTATACACATCATACCGCCTAAAATTACACCAAGTATAACTTTATTAGCTGTTCCCATAGAACTTAGTACATGTTGAAGCCATAAATTAAAGGCATTAACAGGTCCTATTACTACAATAAACATTATTGCCCCGGTAATAAGAATTCCAAGAAGCGGATAAATAAGTACTGGCTTTATTCCATCGAAAGCTTGAGGTAATTTATCAAATACTTTTTTAAGTAATACTACTATATAACCACCTAAGAAACCTGCTATTAAACCACCTATAAATCCAGCACCATTATTAGCAGCAATTAATCCACCTACCATTGCTGGAGCGAATCCTGGTCTATCTGCTATACTCATTCCAATAAAACCAGCAAGTACAGGTACCATAAGTGCGAAGGCATTTGCTCCACCTATATCATTAAGTAATTTTGCTATATAATTATAACTTGGATCTTTAGGATCATAAGCTTTAATTCCAAACATAAAGGATATGGCAATTAGTATACCTCCACCAACGACAAAAGGAAGCATATTTGAAACACCACTCATAAGATGTTTATAAAAGCCAGACTTTTCTCCCTTTGCTGAATCTGAACTATCACTTCCACCTTCATGTTTATAAATTGGTGCATCTCCGTTTAATGCCTGAGTTATAAGTTCTTCTGGTCTCTTTATTCCCTGAACAACAGGAACTTGAATAACTTTTTTGCCGTCAAATCTAGCCATTTCTACCTTTTTATCTGCTGCTACAATTATTCCTGATGCTCTATTTATCTCATCTTCAGTAAGCTTATTCTTTACACCTGTAGATCCATTAGTTTCTACCTTTATATTGACACCCATCTCTTTAGCTTTATTTTTTAAAGCATCTGCAGCCATATAAGTATGAGCTATACCTGTAGGACAGGCAGTTACAGCTAATACTAACCCCTTTGAATCCTCTGTTTCCTTTACCTCAGTTTCTTCTACAACTGAATTTTCCGATTCTTCTTCTGACATTTTTTCTTCTTCTTCATTATCTACCAATCTTAAAATTTCATCTTCAGATTTAGCTTCTAAAAGCTTAGCTTTGAAATCTGGATTCATAAGCATTGTAGATAATCTTGACAATGTCTCTAAATGTGTACTGTTAGCTCCCTCACTTGCAGCTATCATAAAAAATATGTTAGCTGGATTTCCATCTAAAGAATCATAATCTATTCCTGAAATAGATCTACCAAAGGCAAGAGCTGGAGTTTTTACTGCAGCTGTCTTAGCATGTGGTATAGCAATTCCATCACCTATACCTGTTGAAAATTCGGATTCTCTTTTTAAAATAGCTTTTTTATAATCTTCTTTATTATTTAATCTTCCAGCACTATCAAGCTTATCTACCAATTCATCAATTACTTCTGCTTTTGAAGTAGCTTTAAGATCTAAAATAATAGTATCTTTCTTTAAAAGTTCTGTAATCTTCATTTTTTTCCTCCAAAAAAATAGTATATAATAAATATATAAACATCATTCCTCTCCATCATTTAAAATCTTAATTAATAAGAAAAAGAATAATGGGATTAAGATGTATCAAAAACTATTATCTTCTTATCTTTACTAAATTATCATAAAAGGTTTTCACCTATTATACATAATTATAAAAGCATTTTATATTATTCCATAATAAATTATTGCAATCTAGTTACAATTACTTGAGGTAAATAATGTTCTACATCTTCTTTTTTACATAAGTCTTTAGAAAATGCTGTTGCACTTCCAGATGTAGCACCCCATCTAAATGCTTCCACTATATCTGAATTTTTAGAATAGCTTGCTAAAAATCCAGCAATAACAGAATCTCCAGCTCCTACTGAATTTTTCACAGTTCCTTTTGCTGGTGAAGCATGATAAACTCCACTATCACAAATTAAAAGGGCTCCTTTTGCAGCCATAGATATAATTACATTTAATGCTCCCATATCTCTAAGTTTTTGTGCATATTTTATAATTTCTTCTCTCTCTTCCAACTCTACATTAAATATCTCACCTAATTCATGATTATTAGGTTTAATTAAAAATGGTTTATTTTTCAATGTAGCAACTAAAGCTTCCCCAGTAGTATCAACTACAACCTTTACCTTATTAGTTGCACATTTTTCTTGAATTACAGCATATATGTCTCTTGGCACTGAGTTTTGTACATTACCAGCTAATACCAAATAATCATCAGCACCTAATTTACCTATTATATTAAATAACTTTTGAAGATCTTCTTTAGTTATAATAGGACCACCGCCATTAATTTCTGTTTCCTCTTTCGACTTAAGCTTAACGTTTATTCTAGTATCACCTAATACTTCTACAAAGTCTGTTTGTACACCTTGATCCTCTAAAGAATCAACTATAAATTTCCCAGTAAAGCCTCCTATAAAACCTAATGCTTTACTCTTTACTCCAAGATTATTTAAAACTCTTGAAACATTTATACCTTTTCCTCCAGCAAACTTTTCTTCACTAACTACTCTATTTACTTCTCCTGCTTTAAAATCATCTACATTTATAACATAATCTATTGCTGGATTGAAAGTTACTGTATATATCATACTTATTCACAACCTTTTCTATTGTTTTTATGATTGTTATGTATTTATCATAATACAAAATCAATCAACAAACAACATGTATATTCAAATTTAATCATAATTTTTTACAAAAACTTAAATCTTATTCGCTTTTCGTTATTAAATTCAATGGTATTCATCTATATTTTTATATATTTAATAAATCCTATTGAATTTATTTTGCAATATTATTCATGTTAACTTTTATTTATAATTTTACTATTCATTGTAATTTAATTTATTTAATTATTGCTTTCTCTTTACTGTAAATTATAGTATTCTCAACTTATAACATTATATTCATTTCTATTATTTAATAATATTTTATGTATAACCTTAATCAAAGAATCTTCACTAATTTCTATGAAAATTTTAATTTATTTCGCCACTACAAAAATTCCATGGCAAATTTTCAGCAATAAACAATTTCTACATTATTAATAACTAACAATAAAATTATAGCGCTATAAACAAGGGGCTGTCGCACTAAAAAATTAGTGCGACAGTTTTTTGTGTAAAAAAATAAATCTTCCACTCCAAAGAGTGAAAGATTTATTTTCGACTTACTCCTGTATAAGAGAGAATCAAGCAATACTATGTTGTTTATACTTCTATATTCGTTTTATTATTTTTATAGTTGAAGGACAGCCATTGATACTTGATATATATCCTTTAGCCTCTATATCTCTTATAAATGAATGTACTAATTTAGCTGAATTTAATCCAATTTTTTCTCCTAACTCTCTTACCGTAGGTGCATATTTATTTTTATCTATATACTCCTGTATTACCTTAAGTCCCTTTATTTGCTTTTCTGTCAATGCCATAATACTCGTAAAATCACCCCATTAAATTTAAAATATGTAAATTTATAACATAATTATATTGAATAAAAAACTGCTTGTCAAGCTAGTCTTATAAATTACAATATAAAATTCTTACATAAATTCTAAATCAAATAAATTTTGAATACTTATTCTAATTGTTGTCAACAATTAGAATAAATGGGGTGGTAAAAATATGAAGCTTAAAAGTCATTCAAATATAGATATAACCATAATATCATTATTATTTGGTATATTATACATAATTGTGTTTGATATAATTATGAGACCCTTATAAAACTTTAAATTTACATTTATAAAAAATTTATTTCTATGAATAAATTTTTTATAAATGTAAATAATATTATTGAAACTTCTTCTATAAATCGTCTCATTTTTAATATTCACCAACTAAACTATGTAGTTCACTAGAACTACATCTTTTTTATATTTTATAAATATATTTTACAAATCTGTAAATACTTATAATTGAAACAAAAAATTTTATTGTATCTTCTTAAATTTTATTTTTAAGTTTACCAATTATAAAAAGTACACTATATAAGGTGTACTTTTTATAATACTATTGAAATTTATATATTTATTGTTAAATTAACCTTGTCATATATTTAATATAATAAGAAATCTTATTTAACTATTTATCATTATATTTCATATATAAAAGAAAACTATATTCTCTAAATGTACATATTATATACATGCACATTAAATGTTCAATAATATAATTTGATTTAAATTCAATGAATTACCTTTATTGTGTATAAATAATTTACACAATTTAACTTTAGTAATTTATAATAACCCATTTAACGCAAACTTTAACAGTATGGCATCCTTATTGCTTTACTAATTAAATAACAAATCAATTCTGTTAAAGGGGAAAAAAATTATGGAAGGTCTAACTATTGATAAAATACAAATAGGAAATAAGATATCTATAGAAAAGACTATATCTGAATCTGATGTATATTTATTTGCTGGAATAACTGGTGATTTAAATCCTGCACATATAAATCAAATTAAATCTGAAAATACTATGTTTAAAGGAAGAATTGCACATGGAATACTAGTTTCAGGTCTTATCTCTGCCTGTCTTGGAATGTATCTTCCTGGCCCTGGAACTATTTATTTGGGACAGCAACTAAAATTTACAGCCCCTGTCCATATTGGTGATACAATAAAAGCTGAAGTAGAGGTCATAGATATGAATATTCCTAAAAATCGAATTAAACTAAAGACTACCTGTACTAATCAAATAGGCAAAGCAGTCATCGTAGGAGAAGCACTTGTTATGCCTCCAATTAAAAACCAATCAATTTAGTAAATATATTAGTTCACATAAATATTATTTTAAATTATATATTTTGAAAGCATAATTTATATCTTAAGTTGTATATTTATAAGTTTTTAAGTATCTGTAAAAAAATCTTTCTGTAATTACACAGAAAGATTTTTTGCATTTCAAATTATATATTTATTTTTCTAATCAGAATCTTCATTTACCTTTCCTTAAACTATAAATCTTCTAGTATATCAATAATATCCTCCACATATATAGTGATATGAAATAAAATTTAAGGGGTGTTGTCAATTTATGTTTTTAAAAAAATCCTTTGAGTCAGCAATACAAAATATAAGTGAAGCTGTAATAGGTATAGATAAAAATGGCATATTGATTATCGCTAATAACAAAGCAGAAGAACTGCTATCAATTAATTCAAAAGAAGACATAGGAAAATATATAGAAGACGTAGTTCCAGAAACGAAACTTAATAGAATTTTAAAAACTGGTAAAAATGAATTAAATAAAAATTTTTTTGCTAATAACAGAGAATTTATAACCAGCAGAATTGCCATTTATATTGAAGGAACAATTAAAGGTGCAATAGCAGTATTTCAAGATATAACAGATAATAAAAGAATGAAACAAGAGTTACTAAATAATGAGATGTATATAGATATTTTAAATACTATAATGAATACTCTTAATGAATGTATAGTTTTAGTAAATGAAATGGGTGTTATAACCATGATGAGTAAAGCTTATAAAGAATTTCTAGGATGCAGTAATCCTGAAGGAAAGGATGTAAGAGATGTAATAGAAAATACAAAACTATATGAAGTTATAAAAAATGGAAATGTAAAAATAGGTGATATTCAAGAAATAAATGGAAATAAGATGATTGCTGTACGTGTTCCAATTAAAGAAGGAAATAAAATCATAGGGGCTGTAGGTAAAGTTATATTTAAAGATATTGGAGATTTTTATACTTTAAGCAGAAAACTAAATAATTTAGAACGAGAAATTGCCATATACAAGAATGAACTTGGTAAAGAAAGAAAAGCAAAATATTCTATTGAAAATATTATAGGTAGATCTTCTAAAATACAAGAAGTAAAATCCATAGCATTAAAAGTAGCAAAAACTGATTCCAATGTACTTATAACAGGTGAAAGTGGAACTGGTAAAGAATTATTTGCCCACGGAATTCACAACGCCAGCGGAAGATATTTAGGTCCTTTCATAGAAATAAACTGTGCAGCTATCCCTTCAGAGTTATTTGAAGCAGAACTATTTGGATATGAAGAGGGTGCCTTTACTGGAGCAAAAAAAGGTGGTAAAAAGGGGAAATTTGAGTTAGCCAACGGTGGCACCATATTTTTAGATGAAATAGGTGATATGCCTATGCATATGCAAGTTAAACTTCTAAAAGTAATTCAGGATAGAGAAATTGAAAGAATAGGTGGAAATATAATAAAAGAAATAGATGTTAGAATAATTGCAGCTACAAACAGAAATCTTGAAAACCATGTAAAACAAGGTAAATTCAGAGAAGATCTTTATTATAGACTTAACGTTATGAGAATAACTTTACCTCCATTAAGAGATAGAAAGGAAGACATCTCTTTGCTGGCAAACAATCTAAGAATTAAAATTGCTAGTAAATTAGGAATATACGTAGAGGGAATATCTAAAGAAGCTATGACTTGTATCACTAAATATGATTGGCCAGGTAATGTGCGAGAACTAGAAAACGTTATCGAAAGAGCTATTGATCTATTAGATTCAGACTTAATTATAAAAACAAATCATCTTCCTAAAAGATTAACAAAATATAAACTAAATAAATATATAAATTATGATAATGATGGGAAATACTTAAAAGATATAATTTCAGAAGTTGAAAAACATGTAATATTAAACATTCTTAATAAAAACAATTGGAATAAAAACAAGACAGCAAATATACTTGGCATAAGTAGAGCTGGATTATATAAAAAAATAGAAGAATATAAATTAAAAATGTAATACACATTTATGTATCAAGCAAATACATGTAAATAAAATATACAATACCTTCTAAATAATACTTATTTAATGGGACTCTTTATAAAAATAAATAGACTACATGGATATATAATAGACATACTTTTTATTTTTTAATTTATAAAAATATGCTTTATACTGCTATTGATGCCTTGGCACAGTATTTGCTATTTATATTAATAAAATCACTTATTACATGAGGAGGTTTTTAATATGAAATCTAAAATAATGTCTAAAGATAAGGTGATTCATTTAATAAAAGATGGTGATACCGTTGCCGTAGGGGGGTTTGTGGGCTGTGCACATCCCGAAGACATTACTTCTGAAATAGAAAAAAGTTATTTAAAAGAACATATGCCTAAAAATTTAACTTTAATATTTGCAGCTGGTCAGGGAGATGGAGGTAACAGAGGATTAAATCATTTTGGACATGAGGGATTAGTTGATAAAGTAATAGGTGGACATTGGGCACTAGCTCCAAAGCTTCAAAAATTAGCTCTTGACAATAAAATAGAAGCTTATAACTTACCTCAAGGAATAATATCACAATTATATAGAGATATTGCAGCCAAAAGACCTGGAACTGTAACTCATGTTGGATTGAAAACCTTTGTAGATCCAAGAATTGAAGGTGGTAAATTAAATGAAATAACTAAAAAAGATTTAATAGATTTAATAAATATAGAAGGTAAAAAATATTTATTCTATAAATCTATGCCAATAGACGTTGTAATCTTAAGAGCCACTTATGCTGACGAATTTGGAAATGCTACTATGGAAAAAGAAGCTGCCACACTAGATGCAACTGCTATGGCTCAGGCAGCTAAAAATTCTGGTGGAATAGTAATTATTCAGGTTGAAGAAGTTGTATCAAAAGGATCTCTAGATCCTAAAAAAGTTAAAATTCCTGGTATATATGTTGATGCCATAGTTATAGCAAAACCAGAAAATCATATGCAAACCTTTAGTGAACATTATAATCCTTCATACTCTGGTGAAGCCAAATTTTTAGTAAATTCTATAAGTAATATGCCACTTAATGAGAGAAAAATCATAGCAAGAAGAGCAACTATGGAATTATCACCAAATTCTGTAATCAATCTAGGAATCGGCATCCCTGAAGGTATAGCAATAGTTGCTAATGAAGAAGGTATAGCGGATGAAATGACTTTGACAATAGAGTCTGGTGGAATTGGCGGTGTTCCATCTGGTGGATTAAGCTTTGGAGCCTCTACTAATCCAGAAAGCATACTTGATCAATCCAGTCAATTTGATTTTTATGATGGTGGAGGCCTTAATGTAGCTTTTTTAGGTCTTGCTCAATGTGATAAATCAGGAAATATAAATGTAAGTAAATTTGGGCCCAAAATTGCTGGGTGCGGTGGATTCATCAATATAAGTCAAAATTCTAAAAAGGTAGTATACTGTGGAACTTTTACAGCTGGTGGATTAAAAATTAAAATTAAAGATGGAAACCTTATTATAGAACAGGATGGAAAGTTTAATAAATTTATAAATACAGTTGAGCAGATATCTTTTAGTGGTGAATATGCTGCAGATACAGGTCAAAAAGTTCTCTATATAACTGAAAGAGCAGTGTTTAGATTAGATAAAAAAGAACTTGTTCTAGAAGAAATTGCCCCTGGAATAGATTTAAAAAAAGACATATTAGATCACATGGATTTCATGCCAAAAATATCAAATAATCTTAAGATCATGGATGAAAGAATATTTAAAGAGAGACCAATGGGAATAAAAATTAAAGACTAGGCAATGTATTTTATAAGATAATTGACAGTGATATAAATAATTTAATGGAGGTTTTACAAATGGCAGTTATAGGAATTATACTAAGTTTAGCATTATTAATATTTATGGCTTATAAAGGATTTTCTGTTATATTCTTTGCACCTATTTTTGCACTTCTTGCTGCATTATTTTCTGGAATGGCCCTTTTACCAACTTATACAGAAATATTTTTGCCAAATTTGGGCAACTATGTTAAAATATATTTCCCTTTTTTCTTATTAGGTGCTGTATTCGGTAAAGCTATGGAACAATCTGGTTCTGCTAAATCTATTGCTAAAACTATTGTAGGAAAACTAGGAAAAGATAAAGCTATATTCTCTGTAGTTCTATCAGCAGCTATTTTAACTTATGGAGGAGTAAGTCTCTTTGTAGTGGCTTTTGCAGTATATCCTTTTGCAGCTTCTATTTTCAAAGAAGCAGATATTCCCAAAAGGCTCATTCCAGCAACAATTGCTCTCGGTGCATTTTCTTTCACCATGGATTCACTGCCAGGTACTCCACAGATTCAAAATACCATTCCTATGAAATACTTCAATACAGATTTGTATGCAGCACCTGTCTTTGGAACCTTAGGTTCAATAATACTGTTAGTCGGTGGAATATTTTATCTGGAATGGCGTAAACGTTCCGCTCAAGCTGCTGGAGAAGGATATGGAACAAATCATAAAAATGAACCATCACTTAGTGATGATGAAAACATACCTCCTATGTGGATATCGATTATACCTTTAGCATCAGTATTAATAATAACTTTAGTACTGCAAAAAATAATTTTTCCAAACTGGGATATACTATCATGGGTAACTCAAAAACCTTATTCTCTTTCTAAGGAAGGAATAGTTGGTTCCATGAATAACTGGGCGCTTATAATAGCATTAATAATAGGAAGTATTATTGCATTTTGTATAAATATTAAAAGCAGCAGAAATAACTTGGCAAAAGCTATAAATGCAGGAGCTATTGGTTCTCTATTAGCTGTCATGAACACCGCCTCTGAAGTTGGATTCGGAAATGTTATAAAAACTCTCCCTGGATTTAAATCTATAGCTAATGCATTAATAAATATAAATCCTAATGGCAGCCCTCTTTTATCAGAAGCAGTTAGTGTAAACGTTTTATCAGGAGTTACAGGATCAGCATCTGGTGGTATGAGTATAGTTCTTGATATGTTTGGTAAAAAATATGCAGAATGGGCGGCAAATACTGGTATAAGTCCTGAATTGCTTCACAGAGTTGCATCCATGGCTTCAGGTGGAATGGATACATTACCTCATAATGGAGCAGTAATTACACTTTTAGGCATCTCTGGTTTAACCCATAAACAATCTTATAAAGATATTTTTGCTGTAACTTTACTCAAAGCTGGAACCTGTTTCTTATTGATATTCCTACAAAGCATTTTCCATTTCATATAATACTCCTACCTCCAATTATATTCTATATTTTAATTGGAGGTTTTCAATAAATAAACCAAATAAAAAATACACCAGCATTCTCACTGGTGCTTTGTTAAATATATACTATAGTTTGAAGGATACAATATTATATTGACATACTTATGTTAAAATCTAGTTTTGTAAATATAAATATTTTATTAATACTAAAAAAGTACCGGTATTATTACCAGTACTTTTCCATATGTTCTATATGCAACTAAGAAGGGGGACTTCTTATATTTATATAATACATATTCAATGTTACAATTTCTTTTCAATAATATTTCTATTATCTTAAATGTGGATTAACAAATTATAAACACAACAATATTTTACATGTAAAAGACACCAGTATCTCTACCAGTGCCTACCCATATATTATATGCATGTCTAAGAATGGGATTTCTCATACTTTATATAATATTTATCTATTGTTGCAGTTTTATGTCAATAATATTTCTATTACATTAAATATGATTTTACACTTTATAAAAAAATAAGAATCTACAATCACTGTAACTATTACCATGTGATAAATTTGAAAAATAATATACATATAAGAGACAAAAATCCTATCATCCTATTGACTAATCAAATACTACAATAATTTAAATATTCTATTATTTTAATACACATATTCCTCTATGTTTAACAGGCGTTGAAAAAACAATTTGAGTTTCTGTAACTCCAAATTTTTGCAATTCTCCAATAAATGTATCTAATTCTAAAGTTGTCTTATATGCAACCTTTATAAGCATTGAATACTTTCCTGTTACACAATTACA
The DNA here is from genome assembly GCF_000807255.1 of Clostridium pasteurianum DSM 525 = ATCC 6013. Lineage (NCBI taxonomy): Bacteria > Bacillati > Bacillota > Clostridia > Eubacteriales > Clostridiaceae > Clostridium > Clostridium pasteurianum. The sequence continues at coordinate 4,260,918 of NZ_CP009268.1, forward strand.
TTCAATCACATTAGGACATGCTTCTATAAAAGGATAAAATTGCGGTTTTTGCTTTGGTGTCATTTCCAAATTTATAAACGCCTTAATATTATATCCTAATTTTAGTACATCTACTTTTGCATAATATCCAGTTATAATACCCATATCTTCCAATCTTAAAATACGAGTGGATACAGCTGGCGTTGATAAAAATACTTCTTTTGCTAGGTCTTTAAGTGAATACCTTGCATTTTCCTGTAGAAGTTCAATAAGTTTTAAATCAATTTTATCCAAATACATTCACCTCTTATAATTTATTAAAATATTCATTAATATAATAAAGTTTATATATAATTTATTCAACAGATTTAAGTAGCTATAATTAAAAATATTAATTATTTACCACTTAATTAAATTAACTAAAATTATAAATTACTTAACTTAAGTTAAGTGCAATACATGATTTTTTACCTTTTATTCATAATTGCATCTTTATAATTTACATTGAGATAAAACAATGTTAACCTAGCTATGTTGATAACACAAAAAAGAGAGTGAGGAATATTAAATGAAAACAAGATTGGAATCCCATTCAATTGGAACTATGAAAGTACCAGCAAATGCTTACTATGGAATTCAAACATTAAGAGCTAAGGAGAACTTTCCTATTACTAATAAAACACTTCATTCAGAGCTCATTATAAGTCTTGCTGAAATAAAAAAATCAGCAGCTATTACGAATAGAGATATAAATAATTTACCTTATAAAATTTCAAATGCAATTATAGATGCATGTGATTAAATAATTTCTGGAAATTTGCATGATCAATTTATAGTTGATCCCATTCAAGGTGGTGCAGGTACTTCTGCTAACATGAATGCCAATGAAGTTATAGCAAATCGTGCCATTGAACTAATTGGAGGAAAAAAAGGTAATTATAGTATAGTACATCCTAATGATCATGTAAATATGTCTCAATCAACAAACGATGTTTTCCCAACTGTTGGTAAATTAGTAGTGTTAAAACTACTTCCAAAAGCAATTTCAGAACTCCAACGTTTATATAATGCTCTCAATTTAAAATCTTTAGAATTTGATAATATAATTAAAATGGGACGTACTCAGCTTCAAGATGCTGTTCCAATAAGACTTGGTCAATCCTTTCACGCTTATGCATCAATGATTAAACGTGATATTGAAAGGTTAATTAAAGTTAAAGATGAAATGTTAACTTTAAATATTGGTGCAACAGCTATAGGAACATCTATTAATGTAAGTTTAAACTATTTAAATAATATAACTAATAACCTTAAAAAAGTCACTGGTTTAAATGTGATTCAAGCAGATGATCTAATTGATTCAACTCAAAATCTTGATTGTTTTGTTCTCGTATCTAGCATATTAAAAACTTGTGCTGTAAATCTATCTAAAATGGCAAATGATTTAAGATTACTATCAAGCGGTCCTAAAACTGGTATAGGAGAAATTAGCCTGCCATCAAAACAAAATGGATCTTCAATTATGCCTGGAAAAATAAATCCTGTTATTCCAGAGGTAGTTTCTCAAGTATCTTTTAATATAATAGGAAATGACTTTACCATAACAATGGCTGCTGAAGCAGGCCAATTAGAACTTAACGCCTTTGAGCCTATACTTTTCTATAATTTATTCGAATCTATTGAAACTTTAAAAAATGCTACTGCTACATTTGTAGATAACTGTATTATTGGAATTACAGCTAACAAAGAAAGATGTGAAAAACTCCTAAATGAAAGTGTTGGAATAGTAACTGCACTTTGTCCTTATATCGGATATAAAAAATCTGCTGATATTGCTAAAAAAGCTCTAACAACTGGAATACCTGTTAGGAAGCTTGTTTTAAATGAAAAAATATTAACCTCTAAACAATTAGAAGAAGTATTAAATCCTATTTCAATGACCAAGATTGCTAAGGTTTCACAATATACTACTGACATTTATGCTATATAAATTATCCATATCATAAGCACTTCCCTGCACCGCATTGATACTACAGAAGTTATCCATGGTGCTTCCGACAAGATTTGAACCTGCGACCCTTTGATTACAAATTTATATATCTGCCTTTTCTATATTATTTTAATTTATATTAAGACATTTTTCAGTTTTTACTTATTGTATTTTACACCAAAATTGGATACTATTCTGCATGAATAGTATAGACTTTTATCCATAAGATTGACAACTTCACTATGAAAGCTACTCATTCTTATTTATATATCCAACGATTTAAATATATTTAAATATTCATTTGCTTGATCTGGTGTTAATTGACCATCTATTCTAATTAATACATTGTTCTTTTGTTCTATATATTGAGTAAATGTTGGCATTGATTTAATAACACCTTCAATATATTGTCTCCTTGCATCAGCATCTTCTTTATTATTAAAAACTTCAACTGTAGAATCTGTGCGGTCACCAGTTGATCTATTATCTTTCCAAAATATTTTTTCTGTATATTGATTAGGTCTTCCAAGCAGTTTATTATCATCATTTTCAGCTGTTACAACAGTAATATCCGTCATATAGCTGCCTTCTTTTTCTTTTAACTTGTCTACAACAAATTGAGCTGTTACTTTTGATTTTGATGAATCCTGTTTTTGCGAAGAATCATTACTTTTATTATTATTTGCAAAAGCCTTATTGAAATTTCCAGTTATTGCATTGACTAAATCATCATTAGGCTCTATTAACCATCCACTCTTATTATCTTTAACCAATTTAATATCAACTTCAGTTGTTGTCTTAGAAGCATTAGGATCATTTAAATCATTTATAAATGTCTGAATAACTTGATTTTTAGCATCATCACTATTAGCATTAGAAAATGCGGATGCAAGTAAGGAAGGCATTAAGTCTGATACTGTTTTCCCATAGATTTTAGGTAAATCTAAAGATGTAACTTTAGTTTTTACAGTAGCATTCTTACCATCTACACTCGAAGAAACAATTTCATAACTTACTTTTGAAAAAACAGACTTTATAACCTTCTCTTGATCCTTGTCATCATATTTAAAATTACTTTTATTAACATCCTTCTTTATGTAATTTACCATAGTCGTAAAATCAGATTTTTTAGCTGCTTCAAAAAAGTTTTTTACACTTTCATCTGGTTTAGCTCCACAGGCTAATAATGTTAATACCAGAGATGTTAAAATAAACATTAGTATACCTTTTCTTATTAGTTTCATAGTTATCCCCCTATAATTAATAAATTCCATTATAGTGTAACAAATTGTTAATATATTTACAATATATGAATAAATAAAAAATAAAAGTAAATAAATTTAATCTTAAGTTGAATAGAATTTAATTTTCATAAGAAATGAATAACTATTTAGGCTGTGTAAATAATTATAATATACTTTAAATTTTTCATAATATTCTTCTACGATAGATGCATCATTTATTATGGTACATCTTTTTACTGTGATAATTAATATTATTATAAAAGTATTATTATAATTTAAAAAGGTATCCCCCTTTTAGTTCATATTCAATATAAGAAAATAGATGTAAGTCAGCTGAATTTCTTTCATCTATTTTTTTTGAATAAAACTTTAACGTTTGTCAATAATCATAAATGTGTAATCTTTGTTATAAATAACTCCACTTTCAAAAACCTAGGATTGTAGCTGTCCTAGGTTTTTATGTATAAAAAATACTAAAATACAAATACTATTAATGATTTTTTCATTATTTAATATTTTGATTCCTTTTTATAGATGTACCCCTTATTGCGGTACATCTATTTTTGTTTATATTAATCTAAACCAAAATTCCTTTCTCCCTTTTTAATTTAAATATTTCTTTAACAGCTTCTTTATATCCTCCGCTTTGTTTAAAAGAATTACTTATTTTCTTAATATTCTCAAGATATGCTGGATTATTCAAAACACTTTTAACTGAACTTTTTAATATATCTGATGTAATAGTATCCTTGTCAAGAGAAATAGCTGCTCCTAGCTCAGAAGCTCTTCCTGCCATATACGGTTGATCTGCACCTATAGGTATTGCTACAAATGGCACATTATTATATAATAAATCACTAGTACTATTCATTCCTGCATGAGTTATTGCTACATCAGTATACTTTAAAATTTCTGATTGAGGCACATAATTTCTTACAATAAAATTCTCAGGTATATCAAATTTAGATAGATCTACATTGTATGCCGCCATAACCACAACAGCATCGCTATTAGCAAAGGTTTTGAAGAAAATATTATAAAGTTTATCACTAGTGTTATTAAATACTGTACCTAATGAAATGTACACAACTTTCTTCCCATCTAATTTTTCAAATGGGAAATTCAAATCTTCTTTTCTATCATATATTGGAGGGCCTATAAATTTAAAGCTACCATCATAATATTCAGTATGCGCAACAAAATATTTAGAAGTGTAAGCAATGTTTATATCACCTTTGTTAAAGAATAATTCAATCATACTTTCAGGAATTTCTACATTATACGTTTCTTTTAATTGTTTCGAAACTTTTTTGTAAGTATCTATAACAGGATGTTTTTTTATTAAGTCTTCATTCATTAATTGTTTATTTTGAGCCATAAGTTCTTTTGGAGTAGCAAATACTGCAAAAGAAGAAATTGATGGTATTTTCAATATTTGAGCAATGATGTTTCCAAAAGGAAACATAGCTGCATACATAATATAATCAAATTTTTCATCTTTAATTTGATTTAAGATACTTTCTATAATTTCATCACTTGATTTAAGCATTTCATTTATATGGTCAAATAATTTACTTATATCCATGCTATTAGGCATATTATGGTTTCTTTCAAGAATATTTGCTTTTGTTTCATAAGCCTTAAATTCGGCACCTGTTTTTTCGATTTTTTCTTTAAAATCTTGTGAACAAAAATAAGTAATATCCTCACCTTGTTTTACTAATTCATTTACTAATCCTAATGTAGGATTAACGTGTCCATGAGCTGGAATACTTAAAAAAAGCACTTTTGACATAAACTTCACATCCTTACTTTATTTTATATAAATATTCTACTACTATGTTATTTATTGTCAATTCATCCTTTATTATGTATACGTTTTAAAAGATTAACAAAATAATAAATATATATAAACAAATAAACATAAAGATATCATTTCTACTTAATATTGAAATATTTCCAGTAAAGTATTATTATAGTATACGAAGTATGAGACTTTCTTTTTAAAACTTTCGTATGGTAAGAGCATTGTTTAGTAGCAATGCTCTTACTTTTTGCATATAATTCATATATCTGTCAATAATTTAGATAATCTCTTTTTTACTTATTTGGGGTAGATGCAGCTTTAAGAGTTGCATCTATTTTTATGTAAAAAATAAAGGAGCTGTCGCACTAAAAAATTAGTGGGACAGTTTTTTGCGTAAAAAAATAAATCTCCCACTCGGAAGAGTGAAAGATTTATAGTAAAATTAACATATGGCAAAATATATTAATTTACATAAAAATTATACTTTAAATCGCGGAAGTTATCAATTAAAACTTCCACTAAATATGGATTACATGATTCCAGATAATGATTCGGTGCGTTTGCTAAGTCAGTTTGTAGAGGAGATGGATTTAACAGATTTATATTTGACTTATTCTCGATTAAGGGAAAATCAGGCTACGCCTCGTCAGATGCTGAAGATTGTACTTTATTCTTACATGAATCATAGATATTCTTCTAGGGAAATGGAAACCTCCTGCAAAAGAGATGTAAATTTCATGTACCTTTTAGAGGGTTCACCAGTACCAGATCATTCTACCTTTGCAAGATTCCGTAGTATCCACCTTTCTCAATGCGCAGAAACAATTATGGCAGAAATGACAAACTTTCTTTATGAAATTGGAGAAATATTAGGGGACGCTATATTTATTGACGGTACAAAGATAGAGGCATGTGCCAATAAGTATACTTTCGTTTGGAAAAAAGCAGTTTCAAAAAATTTGGAGAGACTACTTTATAAATTAGCTGATTTTGTAGCTGAATGCGAAGAACTATACGGACTAAAGCTCGTATATGAAAACAGAGTAAAAATAAAGCATGTAAAGAAGCTACGCAAGAAACTTTATGCCTTGAAACAAGAAGAAAATATTGAATTTGTACATGGATGTGGTAAAAGGAAAACTCCAATTCAACGTTCTATTGAAAAACTCGAGGAATATCTTAATAAGCTAAAAGAATACACACAGAAAATCCATATCTGCGGTAAGCGTAATAGCTATTCGAAGACAGATAAAGATGCAACTTTTATGAGGATGAAAGAAGACGCCATGAAAAACGGTCAGTTAAAACCTGCTTACAATGTGCAGCATGGAGTTGATTCTGAATATATAGTGTGGCTTACTGTAGGCGATCAGCCTGCGGACACCACAACGTTGATTCCATTTCTAAAAAGCATGGAGAACTTCTTGTATTTTAGATATTTAAAAATAACTACAGACTCAGGCTATGAGAGTGAAGAAAATTATGTTTATACTAAAGAAAATGGACAGTTATCATATATTAAGCCAGCAAATTATGAAATAGCTAAAACAAGAAAATATAAGGATGATATAAGCCGAATAGAAAACATGGACTATGATGAATTTGGTGATTATTATACTTGCAAAAATAATAAGAAGCTAACAGTAAATAGAATAATAAAAAGAAAAAGTAAGACTGGTTATGTAAGTGAAAAAACAATCAAAACCTTTAGGACTTTCTCCTCCATATACATAATTGACGCCTATAAACTTTTTAGCATAGCTTACTACAGCTTGTCCCTTTGTTGTTGCTCCTACAGTAGCAGATACAATACCAAGTACCATTAGTAATGATAATACAAATGTTAAAACTCTTTTCTTTTTCATATGTCCCATCTCCTTAAAAATGATATTATACAGAAAATAATTTATCTGTATAATATTACATGTTCTACATTTATACTATATTCCCTCCTAAAATATATAAATTTTCACAAAAAAAATAAAGCCCAGAGCAGTTTTACCTTCTATTAGTTCAAGTACTTTGCTGTGCTTAATAGCACCTTCCCAGTTAAATTCTTTACCTAACTGCTCTACCGTTTTAACTGCATTTTTAACTACATCTACATCCTTATTGTAAAGCTCTATACCCATGGTCTGTTTAAGAGCTTCTTTCTGTTTATTAATTAGCTCCTGCTTAGAATCTAAAAAAGCTTTAACCTGCCTTCTTCCGATTTCTAATATAGTAAATTTCTTGTTTGGACTTTCTTTAACTTTAGTTTTAATTGTATCTGTAAGTATGTGCCTTACTAAAACACATTTTTCTCTTTCAATTTCCCATCTTTTACGTTCGTCATATAAGCGTTTTAATTCTTTTTCCATTTCATTAAATGCGTTTATATATCTAATCTTCCATTCTAAAGCCTTGGGACCTGTGAACCCCATTACCATTGGTGCTGATGGTAATAGAAAAGTATATAAAAAGACTATAAAAATCGAAGGTAAAACTGAGACTGAAAGATATAAAAAAGCTGAAAAGGACCTAGCTAAGTTCATAACAGATATAGAAAATAATAATTATACAGAACCTTCAAGACTTACATTAGAATCATATTCAAAAATGTGGATCAAAACTTATACAAAAAATAAAGAACTTGCACCTAAAACTGTCTTTGAATACAAGCGCCTTTTAGAGCTAAGAATAATACCTTCTTTGGGTCATTTAAAATTAAACAAATTTAAGCCTATTCATTTAGTTAAATTCATGGCCAATCTAAATGAAGAAGGCATGAGTTTAAAGAAAACTAAGAAAAAGCTATCAAGTAATACTCTAATGCATTATTATTAGATTATTAAGTGTCATGTTTGAAACAGCTTATAAGTGAAAGCTTATTCCCTATAACCCTGTGAAAGATGTTGAACCTCCAAAATATAAAAGAAAAGAAGCAGATCACTATGAAGTATCTGAGGTAGCATTATTAGTAGATGCTTTGGAGAGTGAGCCGCTTAAATATAGGCTTATGGTTTTACTTACTTTATCCTGTGGATTAAGAGCTGGAGAATTAACTGGACTTAAATGGGATGATATAAATTTTAAAGAGAATACAATTAAGATAAATAAGGCTACCCAATACCTCCCCATGAAGATGTATTTGAGAAGGATCCTAAAAAATGAAACATCAGAAAGAATTATATCTGTGCCTGAACATGTTATGGATCTATTATCTGTTTATCAAACTGAATATGAAAATAAACAAGAAAAGCATGGAGATTTATGGGAAGATACTAATTATATATTTACTAAATGGAATGGACTGCATATACATCCTGAAACACCAGGCAAATGGTTTAGCAAAATGTAAAAAAGGTATAACTTAAAAAAATAACATTTCACCAGCTTAAGCATACATATGCTACTTTGTTAATTTCTAGTGGACAAGAAATAAAATCTGTTTCAAAAAGATTAGGACACAGTAACACAACTACGACATTAAATATCTATACTCATACTGATAGATCCTCAGACAAAAAAGCGGCCGAAGAAATGGAGAAAATTTTATTTAAGAATGATGAAAAATGAGGTTGATTTTTGAGGTTTTTATACCTTTTTAGGCATTTGTGTTCCCAACTTTGTTCCCAAGTGCCATTTTTATAGGTTTATGATAAAAATAAAAACCTTGTAACACGTTGACATTACAAGGTTTTACTGGTGCTTCCGAAGTGATTTGAACACTCGACCTACTGATTACGAATCAGTTGCACTACCAGCTGTGCTACGGAAGCATATATTCACTATTTTACCAATATATTATACTACAAAATAAAACTCAAATAAACTTTATTTGAATAATCAGAATAATAAAACTTGAAAATATTACTATTCCAAGTTTTATCTATCTTTATATTAATGCATTTATAACCAACACCCCTATTAATCCCATAACTGAAATTATTGTTTCTAATGTTGACCAAGATTTCATTGTCTCACTAATGCTAAGTCCAAAATATTCTTTAAACATCCAAAAACCAGGATCGTTTACATGTGAAAATATAAGACTTCCTGCTCCCGTTGCCAGTACCATTAAAGCTGGATTTACACTTGAAGAAGAAATCATTGGTAAAACTATTCCTGCAGTAGTCATAGCAGCAACTGTAGCTGATCCCAAAGATAAGCGTAATATAGCTGCTATTGTCCATGCTAAAATTAAAGGTGATATATTTGTTCCTGACATAATTGTTGCTATATATTTACCAACTCCACTATCAATAAGAACCTGTTTTAAAGCACCGCCGCCAGCTACTATCAATAATATCATAGCTATCCCACTGGCTGCTTTAGCTACACTTTTCATTACATCTTCCATCTTTTTACCTCGCATTATTCCTAAGGTAAATATGGCCACTACAACAGATATAAACATCGCCATTAAAGGACTACCGATAAATTCTGCAAACTGTCTTAATTGAGAGGTCTTTGCCAATGTCATTTCACATATAGCAGAAAAAGCCATTAATATAGGTGGAATTATAGCTGTCAAAACGCTTGCTGAAAAACTCGGCATTTCTTCTTCACTAACAATTTCTGTTTTAAATAAATTTTTATTTGCCTTATGATCAAATTTCTTTGTAAATTTGGTCAAAACTGGCCCAGCTACTATTACTGTAGGTATAGCTATTATAATGCCATAAATTAAAGTCATACTAACGCTTGCCCCATATATTGTGGCTATAGCTACAGGCCCTGGATGAGGTGGTAAAAATCCATGAGTAACTGATAATGCTGCTGCCATGGGAATTCCTATATAAAGTAATGGCAATTCAGCAAATTCAGCAATAGTAAAAACTAATGGTATAAGAAGCACAAAACCAACTTCATAGAACATAGCTATACCAACAATAAAACCTGTAAGAACCACTGCCCACTGTATTCTTTTTATACCAAACTTATTAATAAGGCTTCTGGAAATTCTTTGAGCTGCTCCAGAATCTGCTATAAGCTCTCCAAACATAGCTCCAAAACCTAAAATTAATGCTAAACTACCTAATGTACCTCCCACACCATTTTGTATAGAGGTTATAGTCTTAGCTGGTGTCATTCCTTCAGCAAGCCCAACCACTAGTGCTACAAAAATCAATGATATAAAACCGTTTAACTTGAACTTAATCATAAGTATTAGTAACAATATAACACCCATGAGGACAATAAATAATGGCATAAAAATCCCTCCCAAACATTTTTTAATTTTAGGTAAATAACTAATTTTATATTTCTGTTTTTTACCACATTATTTTTCTAAAACGAATAAAAGAATAGTTATATGAAATGACAACATTGATACTCATTGCTATAGGAAATAAAAATATCAAGATATAGATATCGCAATTAAACTATAATTTAAATAAGCTATTTATTATCAATATTTAATTATAAAATTAAATATTGACACTTAATTTACTATAAGTAAACATTTTCAGTAAATGTTGTTTTAAATTCGGCAAGAAATTCAATCATTAATTAAGGAAAATTATTATCTAAAAACTTTAGAAAAAATTATCAAATATTAATTATAAAAATTTACTTACCGAATTTATCTAATTTGTATATCAATTAAACTTTATTATATAATTACTCCATATATCCACCCTTCATTGGTGATACAGCACATTTTGTATATATACCTAGTACACCTTTAGTAAATCTAGGTGAAGGTTTTACCCATTTTTCTTTTCTTCCTTTTAATATAATATCAATCTCCTGTGGTGTTTTTTCTTCACCAGCTACCCCTATTATATCAAGACTTCTTTCAGGTATATCTATTTTTATAAGATCTCCTTCTTCAACAAAAGCTATTGGGCCACCTTCACTTGCTTCTGGTGAAACATGTCCTATAGCTGGTCCTCTAGTTGCTCCAGAAAATCTTCCATCTGTAATTAATGCTATAGATTCTACTAATTCTTCATCTGATGCTATAGCCTCTGTAGTGTAAAACATCTCTGGCATTCCAGATCCCTTAGGGCCTTCATATCTTACAAATACTGCATCTCCAGGTTTTACTTTTTTAGTTAATACTGCATTTATAGCATCCTCTTCACAATCAAAAACTCTAGCTTTTAAAGTTACTTTCATTAATTTTTTAGATACAGCAGAATGTTTTACTACTGCTCCGCCAGGTGCTAAATTTCCTTTAAGTATAGCTATTGCACCTTGTTTTTGTATTGGATTTTCCTTAGTCTTTATTACATCTTCTTTTTTAACTCCAAGTTTTTCAATAAGCTCTTTGTGTTTTTCATAATATCCGCTTTTCTTTATATCCTCTAAATTTTCACCTAAAGTTTTACCTGTAACAGTCATTACATCTAAATGTAAGAACTCTTTTATTTCTTCCATTATTGCAGGTACTCCACCAGCATTCCAGAAATATGATCCTGGATAAAAACCACTTGGTCTTACATCAAGAATGTATGGAATTTTTTTATGAATTTCATCAAATAGTTCTGGTTCTATATCTATTCCTAATTCATGAGCTATAGCTGGAATATGAATTAATGCATTACTTGAGCCTGCAATAGCCGCATGTACCATGATTGCATTTTCAAAAGCATCTTTAGTCATTATATCTGAAGGTTTTATATCCTTTTCTATTAATTTAAATACTTGTTTCCCTGCTTCTTTTGCAGCTTCTTTTAAATTATCAAAAACAGTTGGAATTAATGCTGTTGCTGGTAAAGCCATACCTAATGCTTCTGACATAACCTGCATTGTTGCTGCAGTTCCCATAAATGAACAAGCACCGCACGTAGGACAGGCATTATGTTTATAGTATCTATATTGTTCTTCAGTTATTTCTCCTCTTTTATATTGAGCATCATATTTACCAATTTGCTCAAGTGTCAAAAGATTAGGTCCAGGCCCCATACATCCACCTGGCAAAAATATAGCTGGCATATTTAATCTGGCAATTGCCATTAAATGTGCGGGAACGGCTTTATCACAACTTGTTGTAAATACACCAGCATCATAAGGTGTAGCTTGAACATGTATTTCAATTAAGCTTGCCATTATATCTCTAGAAGGAAGTGAATAATTCATACCATCATGTCCTTGAGACTCTCCATCACATATATCTGTTGCAAAGAATTTAGCACCTCTACCACCATTTTCATATATACTATCAAATACTTCATTTACTAAAGAATCTAAATGTGCACTACCGGGATGGCTATGTCCATAACTACTTTCAACTATTATCTGTGGTTTTCCAAGATCTTCAACCCTCCAACCTGATCCAAGTCTCAATGAATCAATTTCTGGAGCTTTCTGTCTTATTTCTTGACTTTTTAACATTCAAATCACCTCATATTTAATAGAATCAATTGTATTACAACTTAAAAAAATAATTTATTATTTTTTTATATTTAAAGTTTAGAATAACTTACTTGTATTACAACTTTATAATACTCTGTAAACGTTTTTTAGTCAATAGATTTTTAAATTAAATGTTAAATAATTTTTTTATTATGTATTAAATATTGTGGATAATAAAAAAGTTATAATTTAAATATAATTTGTAAATACACTTATTAAATAGGATTGAGTATTATAAGTCTTATATTATAGCATTTATAACTAATACACCAACTAATCCCATAACTGAAATTAAAGTTTCAGCAACCGACCAAGACTTTATGGTCTCTCCTATACTTAAACCAAAATACTCCTTAAACATCCAAAATCCTGGATCGTTTACATGAGAAAATATAACACTTCCAGATCCCGTTGCTAATACCATTAATGAGGGATTTACATGAGTTGTAGCTATAAGTGGTAATACAAGTCCAGCTGTGGTTAATGAAGCTACCGTAGCTGATCCCAAAGCCAGTCGTAATACAGCTGCAATAGTCCATGCTAATATTAAAGGAGATATATTTGTTCCAGACATTAGACTTGTTATATAATTACCTACTCCGCTATCTATAAGAACTTGCTTTAGTGCACCACCACCACCTATTATTAAAAGTATCATAGCAATACCGCTTGCAGACTTTGCTACGTCTTTCATTAGGCTTTCCATTTTTTTACCTCTCATTAGTCCCAATGTAAATATTGCAACTATAACAGATATAAGCATAGCCATAACCGGACTTCCTATAAACTCTAATAATTTTTTTAATTGCCATGTACTAGGTATAGTAATCTCACCTATAGCAGCGGCTGCCATTAGTATAGGTGGAATTAAAGCAGTTAAAACGCTAATGGAAAAGCTAGGCATGTCCTCTTCATCAACAATTTTACCCTCAAATATACCGTTACTTGATTTGCTACTGTTTATTTTTATAAATTTAGTAAAAATAGGACCAGCAACTATAACTGTAGGTATAGCTATTATAAATCCATAAATTAAAATTGAACTTACACTTGCACCATATATAGTTCCTATTGCTATGGGTCCAGGATTGGGAGGCAAAAATCCATAAGTGACTGATAATGACACTGCCATAGGCAGTCCTATGTATAATAAAGGTAATTCAGCAAATCCTGCGATGGATACAGCTATTGGTATAAGCAATACAAATCCTACTTCATAGAACATAGCTATTCCTATAATAAAACCTGTAAGAACTACTGCCCATTGTATTCTCTTTATTCCAAATTTATTTATAAGACTTCTAGAAATTCTCTGTGCTGCACCTGAATCAGCTATAATTTTTCCAAACATAGCACCAAACCCTATAACTAATGACAAATGTCCTAAAGTACTTCCTACACCATTTTGAACGGAATCTATTACTTTAGTTACAGGCATCCCCTCTAAAACACCAACAAACAAAGCCACTATGATTAATGCTATAAAGGCATTCAATTTAAACCTTATCATAAGCAGTAATAAAAGAACTATCCCCAGAACTACTATTAATAACGGCATATTTATTTCTCCTTCCAAAACAAATTATTAGTTTTTATTCTAAATACTTTTGCAAAACTATAGAAATACTTAATTTTACTCATAGTAAAACAATTGGATAAGTTAATATTTAACATTCAGCATATTATTTTAATATTTTGTTCTGTAATAATTTAAATTTTATAAATCACCTCTAATTCATTACTTATAATACAACTTTATAGTAATATCAATTATAAATTTATAATTTTAAGCTATAAATAGTAATAATTATGCATATTATTGTTATATAACAGATAATTTGTATTACAACTTTATATATATGATAACCTTTTAATAATTTTTAGTCAATAGATTTTTTTCATATTACAAAAAATAGTTTCATATAGCAAAACAACCCTACAGTATTAAAAATACTGTAGGGTTGTTTTAAATTTATATTACAATCCACTATTTTTTATATCATTTATAGTTCTCAGTGCATGCCTTCTTGCATATATGGATGCAAGTTCCGGATCTCTATTCTTTATTGCATCTAAAATTAATTTATGTTCAGATACACCACCTGTAGGTCCTAAACTTTTATATAAGAGCTTTTGATGGTATTTAAGTACATTTCTAAGCAGTTCATTTACTTTAATAATTAATGAATTATCCGTACCTTCTGAAATTTTATTATGAAATTTCAAATCTTCTTCTGTAAACCTATCAATATTATCCTTATACATAACCATATTATTATAACAAATTTCTAATTCATCTATTAAATAATCACTGCATCTTTCAGTACATAATCTAGCTGCTTCAGGTTCTGTTATCAATCTAAATTCTAGTATATCCAAATAACTATCCATATCTAAAACCAGCATAGGAATTAAACTATTCAAATAAACTAAAGGACTCAAATCGTTAACAAAAGTTCCTCCACCTTGCTTTTTAGTTACAATGTTTAATGTTACCAGCTTCTCTAGCGCCTCTCTTACAGAAACTCTACTCACATCTAGTTCCTTTGAAAGTTGAGTTTCTGACATAATTTTTTGCCCTGGTTTCCACTCACCACTAAATATTTTTTCTTCTATTTTTTCTAATACCTTATCGCTAGTTCTACCATCTCTCATAAAAATCTCCTATTATAAAAATAAATTATCTTTGGACACTTCCAGATGTATTCCCATTTACAAGGGTCATTATTTCATCTTCAGTACAAATATTGAAGTCCCCTTCTATAGTATGCTTAAATACACCTGATGCTACTCCAAACTCTAATGCTTCTCTAAAATCTGCTCCATTAGCAAGTTTATATATTAATCCAGCAGCAAAAGCATCTCCTGTTCCAACTCTATCCTTTATGGTGAAATTATATTTATTTGACTGATATAATTCCTTTCCATCATAAATTAAAGCAGAAAGTGCGTTGTTATCTGCCGAATAATTCTCTCTTAAAGTAGTTACCATATACTTTATTCTATACCTTTTTTGCATATTTGAAAACGTATTTTCAAATTTTTTTAAATCTATTCCCTGTTTTGCAAAATCAGCAATTTTATGAGTTCCGCCTTCTTCTTCGCTGCTTAACCATCCAAAGCAAACATCAATATCCTTTATAAATTTTGAAACTACACTTTCAAATTTATCATAACTCCACATTTTTGCTCTGTAATTAAGATCCATACTTATGTGTACACCCTTTTTCTTAGCATATTCTACAGCCTTTTCTACCAGTAATATACATTTTCCTCCAAGAGCTGGAGTTATCCCAGAAAGATGAAACCACTCGGCATCTTTAAATACTGTTTCAAAATCTATATCATTTACATCTATATCACACATTGAGGAATTTTTTCTATCATATACAACTTTAGATGGTCTAACAGAAGTACCTTTTTCTAAGAAATATATTCCTACTCTGTCCCCACCTCTTAAAATATAATCAGTTTTCACCCCATAATTTCTTATAAAATTTACAGCACTATCCCCAATCTCATTATCAGGAAGTCTAGTTAGAAAATATGAATCCATACCCATATTTGCTAAAAAAACTGCTACATTTGCTTCAGCACCACCATATATTGCATCAAAAGATCTAGCTTGAGCAAATCTGCTATGGCCGGGTGTAGTAAGTCTTAATAATAATTCCCCCATAGTTACTACTTTTTTTGCCATAAGAAACCCTCCTCAATATTAAGCTCTAGCCGCTTTTACCTTTTCAACAAATTTTTTTGCAGTTTCCGTTATTAATTCATAATTTCCTGTCTTAGCTCCCTCTATAAGCTGACCACCTACACCAACTGCAATGCATCCATTTTTAATCCATTGATCTACATTCTCCAAACTAACTCCACCAGTAGGCATAATTGGAATCTGTGGCAATGGTGCTTTTACATTTTTAACCATACTTGGTCCAAAGGCACTTCCTGGAAATAATTTTATAATATCTGTACCAGCTTCTAAAGCTTGTATCATTTCAGTTATTGTCATACATCCAGCCATATAAGGAATTTGGTATCTATTGCAAAGCTTTGCAGATTCTAAATCAAACCCAGGACTAACAATATATTGTGCACCAGCCAATATTGCTATTCTTGCTGTTTCACTGTCAAGTACAGTTCCAGCACCAACTATTAATTCATCTTTTGAAAATTTATTTTTTAGAGATGTTATTACTTTATCCGCTCCAGGAACTGTAAAAGTAACTTCAATTGCAGGTATTCCACCTTCTATACAAGCTTTTGAAATTTTTATAGCTTCATCCTCACTTTTCGCTCTAACAACTGCAACCACACCTACTTCTTCGATTCTTGTTAATGTATTAAATTTTTCAATCATCTGAAATCCTCCTCATAATTCAATTTATATAAGATAAATATATTTAAACAAACTCTTCTCATTCCATTATACAAAATTACGTTTCATATATCAAAACTTTTTTTTGTATGAATATAATTTTATTTATATGAATATAGATTTTATGATTATATCACCATATATTGTATAATTTATTTATAAGCTACCACTATATAGCATAAAAAAATTTTTACCTAAATTTAAATTGAATTAAATACAAATATCTAACTACACTTATATCCAAGTTCTTGTGATATTCTATTAGAATACTCTATAATGAGTTTTGAAAATTCTTGTATTTTCTCTTCTTTAAAACTTATTATAGATCCAGATATACTAATGGCTCCAACTATATTTCCACTATAATCTAAAACAGATGCTGCTATACATCTAATTCCAATTTCATTTTCTTGCTCATCAATAGCATAACCTTCATTTCTAATCAAATCTATATTGTCTTTGAAAGTTTGAAAATCTGTAATTGTATATTCCGTTAACTTTTCTACATTACTATTTTTCCAAATTAAATTAACTTCTTCCTCACTCATATGAGACATCATTGATTTTCCAACAGCAGTACAATACATTGGACTTTTCTTTCCAATTCTTGAATACATTCTTATAGGATTTTGAGACTCCACCTTTGCTACATATACAATATCTATGCCTTCTCGAACAACTAAATGTATTACTTCATTAGTTTTTTCCATAAGCTCTTTAAGTAATGGTCTTGCAACGTTAACTATATTCATTTTTTCAACTTTTTTACTGCCGAGTTCAAATAACTTTAAAGTCAATTTATATCTATTACTATCTTCACTTTGCTGAACATAACCTTTAACCATTAAAGTATTCAAAAGCCTATGAACTGTGCTCTTATGAAGATTTACCTTCTCACTAATTTCAGTTATACCTAACCCATTTTCATAATCTGATAATAGTTCTAAAATAGACAAAGTTCTATCTACTGATTGTACTACCTCTTGCATATCTCCACGTCCTTTCATCTATACAATAAATATAATATATTTACTTGTCAACTTTATATTTATTGTATAGAAATATATTAAATAATCTTTATTTCATTTTATATAATAAATAATTTTTTTGTAATTTATAAGTCTTTATTACTGTATAAGATAATATTTATTAAATTATAATAAATATTATCTTATACAGTAAAATAAATCAATTAAATAGATTCACCTTATTACAGCTAGTATTTTCTTTATTTATAATTATAAATCTTTAATTTTTACACTTTGACTTTCTTTGACTTACGATGTATTATTATCTTGTAAACAAGAGAAGCTATAAATAAGTTTACATTAATTAATGTATAATAAAAATATAAGGAGGTTTTATTATGTTTGGTATGATTCCATTTAGAAGAAATAATGGTGTTGTAAGAAATGGATCTGCTTTCGATGATCTATTCAGTAAATTTTTAGGAGATGATTTCTTCTCTCCAACTTTAACAAGCGCTGGTAATTTCAAAGTTGATTTAAAGGAAGACGAAAATGCCTATACTTTAGAAGCTGATTTACCAGGAATAAAAAAAGATGATATTAATTTAGATTATGCAAACAATTATTTGACTATTTCTGCTAAACGTGATGAAACAGTAGAAAACAAAGATAATAATTATGTAAGACGTGAAAGAAGATATGGTCAATTCAGAAGAGGTTTCTATGTTGATAATATTAATGAATCTGCTATAGATGCTTCTTTTAAAGATGGAATTTTAAAAATAACTTTACCAAAAATAGATAAAGGCATGGAAAAGAAAAGAA
This sequence comes from Clostridium pasteurianum DSM 525 = ATCC 6013, assembly GCF_000807255.1. Lineage (NCBI taxonomy): Bacteria > Bacillati > Bacillota > Clostridia > Eubacteriales > Clostridiaceae > Clostridium > Clostridium pasteurianum. Next base: position 4,279,456 of record NZ_CP009268.1, read on the forward strand.
TAGATATTCATTAAAAATTAGCAGGAGTAAATACTCCTGCTAATTTTTTTATGTATAAAGTTATACACAATATAATAACATTAAAGTTACTAACAACATATAAAAAAAATTATACACATATCCACTTTTAACTTTCATATTTTTAAGTAAATATGTGTATAATTTTTAATAATAATTTTTCTTATTATTCTCTGTGGATAAATTTAAATTAGAATATATTATAAAACCTTGATGTTACGTATATCTAATAAACTAATTATATGTATTATATAACTAATTTTAATGTTTTTAATAAATATAGGTACGTTTTTAGTACGCTTTTAATAGATAATTTTTATAAAATATTTTATCCTATATATATATATATATATATATATATATATATATTAATGTAGGTTTTTCTTCAAAAAAGGAGCAACCATATAAGCTACTCCTTTAATGAATAAAACTCTATTATATGTCAATAATTATAAATGAATTTTTCATAATCCAAAACTTTCTTTTATGGATGTAGTCCTGAGGGCTGCATCTATTTTTATGTAAAAAAAATAAAGCCCAAGGCATTTATACCCTAGGCTTTTACTTTGCCCCACCAGTTTCGCATTGTTAAGAGGCTTGGCAGGTTCGTTACTTTTATTATAACATATTATTTAACTTCCTGAACTGCAGCAGTACTCTGAATACTAGCAAGTTTCTGCTTAAGAGCTGCATTTTCCTGTGTAAGTGTAGTAACTTGTGCTGATTTTTGAGTATCTGCAGGCTTAACAACTCCGCTCTCTAGCAACTTTGAATTTGCATCTCCAGTAATGGATTCTCTAAAGTGTTGGATATCCTCTTGGTCAATACCAGGAATCTTCTCTGCAAGATACTTGTCAAAAGCCTTTAGCTTTTCCTCCGCTACTCCAATCTGTCCTTTAAATTCTTGTTCTACTCTATTGTATATATCTACAGCTAATTGTCTTTTCTGATTATACTTATCAGCTCCCAATTGCTGAACTAACTTATCTTTCTTAGCTTTAAGAAATTCAACTCCTATATCCATTACACCATCTAGTGCAATCTTCACTATTGTAAGTATTCCTGCCACTGCTGCTCCTTCTATTGCTAATTTTGTACCTTCGATAATTGTTTGAACATTACTCATAATTTCATTCCTCCAAATAATTTATTTTTTATATTAAAAAAGGACCATAGTTTCCTATAATCCTAAAAGTTTACTCCATGTTTGTGGTCCGCAAATTGCATCTACAGCAAGACCGTTATTTTTTTGATATTGAATTAATTTACCAACTGTCTGATTTCCAAATATACCATCAAACTGAATTCCTAATCTGAACTGTAATACTCTAACCGCAATCCCACGGCTTCCAATTCTTATTATAGGTTTTGAATAAATTTCTCCAATAACACCAGCTGATTGAGGTCCCCATTTCCCATCCACAGCAATTCCAGCAACTATTTGTAGCTCTTTAATCTTGGCAATGGTATTTGGATCCATAATACCATCAACGGCAAGTCTTGCATTTGTTACAGCATTTAACTGCTGTTGAATTATTTTAACCGTAGAATCTCCTGTACTTACAGAAGACTTTTGCACTGGAGCACTGGCAACAGCATTATTTACTACTGGTGCTGTATTATTACCGGTTTGCCCTGTTATGCCTTTTACGATAGCATTAGCAATACCTTCATCCCCAACCTTGTTATAAATGGCTACGTCTGCGGAGCTATCCATAAAGAAAGGTTCTATAATCACACAAGGCATATTTGTTTTTCTAATTTCAGCCAATCCTCTAGTATCTGCCTTAGCTCCACGATTTTTAAAACCTAATTCCGACAATGCATTAGATACTTTTGTAGCATAGTCTAATCCTTTCCCAGAACCAAGGCATACGACTTCACATCCTCTAGGTACACTAGTGTATGCTGCAGCATTAACATGACAAGAAACAAATAAATCTACATTATTACTGTTAGCTAAATTTATTCCATAGTTTAAGCTATCACTTAAGCTCCTGTGTGCTTCTGGCGGAGTTACGTTAATAATTGTATGACCTAGAGCTTGTAACTTAGAAATCACTTTAGGTCCATATCTTCTATTAACATCTGTTTCTTTTACAATCCCTACTGCTCCTCCATCTGCTCCAGTTAATTGATGCCCAAATCTTACTGCAATTTTCATTAAAAATCATATCCTCTCTTATTTCTTTTTTAATTGCTCTAAAACATTTAATAATTTTGGTGGATATGGCACTCCTGTTTTCCCTACATTCTCTAAAATAGAAATACCCTCATTTGCTATATAAAAATAACAAACAAGGGAACGAAAAACCCATACATTATTATTTATTAATCTATCTAATAAGACAGCAACTATAATTACTATTAAAATAGACGCTTTTTTAGCTATACCTTTATATCCAATTTTACTATTAAGCTTATTTTGATATGCTGCTCCTACAAGCCCAGTTATATAGTCTATGCCCATAAATAAAATTAAGACAATTAAAGGAGTGTCCCACCCACCGAAAATATACGTACATGCACCTCCTATCCCTGCTGCTATACCGTTAAATATACGTCTTTTCATAATAACCTCCCTAACTTTCTATATAATAAAAGCACCCTAAAATTAGGATGCTTGATTAGCTTTTAATTCTGCAATTTCTTGTTTTAATTCATTAATCTGTGCTGATAATTCCTGTATAGACTTAGTCAAATAAGGAATAATGGTTGGAACATTAGGCTGTTTTCTAGTACTACCATCTGGTTGTGGTATTGTTATAACCCAATTAGAATTTATCCTTTCTAAGCCCTGTGAAGTAAATCCCAATGCTTGAAATTTATTATCTGTTTTCCAATAAAACTCCATGTGGTCAATCATATTGATTCTAGTTAGTGCGTTTTCAGTGCTGCCATTTATATTGTACTTTAATGATTCATCTGAGGAATAAATACTAATTCCATAGTTATCCCCATTATCTGCCGATATATTAACATAACTATAGTCGGAAGGCATACTAAACGAGGTTAATTTAGTGGATGTTGGATATATATGCTGTCCATCCATATTTTTTATATTATTAGCATAAATTGTACCACTTGAGCAATCTATAACAGCTTTTCCTGTAACAGTACCGTCGTTCGTGAATCTAACTTCCTTACACTGCATTAATAATGAACCGGTTCTATTAGATCCACTGTTTCCCTCTACAGCTAATATTCTAGAATCATAGTCATTGTTATTACCACTTGAATGGAAATCTATATATGGCGTATTATCTTTTGTTGTATCTCCCATTTCTAATCCAGCATTAGAATTACCATCGAATCTAAAACCAAATACTGCATGGTTGCTGGAATCAACAAGTTTAAAATAACCATTACGCATTGTTAAATCTCCAGTAGATGAATCAACCCATAGCACATTAATATTACTAGCGTTTTTTATTTGTAAGTTACCATTCTTAATAGTAAACATACCAGTAGCACCGTTGAAAGCTGTTTGGACCTCACCTGCACTTTGTTTTATAGTAGATTTAACGCCATCCACATCTACTTTACTTGTAATAGATGTAGATAGTTGGGTTATAGAACTTTCAGCCGTACTTATTCTGGAATCTAATCCATTTATATCAGTAATATCTACCATTTCTAAATCATCATATCGTATCCAACCTGTGGTTAAGTCGCTATTTATACTTAGTGTAATTCTATAAACTCCACCGGGAACAGTCCATTCTATACTTTTCTTAGTCCAGCTTGTAGCGTTAGTACCCAGCGCTATTGTAGTAGCTAATGATCCATCCGAAGCTTTACCAATTCTTAATTTTTGGTTATTATCTGTTCCATTATTATCAGAACTTGTTGAGTACCAAAGTGATATTCTGTATTTTCGTCCAGGGAAAACAACTATAGGATTTTTTAAGGTTTTTGAGCCTCCACTATTTTGAAATCTAATACAATGTACTCCTGAATGACCATCATCCACAAGCTGACCGCCACTACCCCAGCCAACTCCACCATTTTCAAAACTACCATCTGGAATCAAGTTCATACCTTGGATAGCTCCTACAGCATTATCAATATCCGTCTGTGTGACCTTAGTTGTTATTTGTCCTTGCAGTACAGAAATACTGCTTTCTGCTGTACTTAATCTTGATGTTAAGGAAGTTACATTACTATTAGTGGTGTTCAGAGAACTCTGACTGGCTTTAGAGTTAACATTACTATTTATTGTTGTAACCGTACTATTGAAAGTGCTAGTTTCAACTTTAAGAGTTATCTGATTTTTTAATTGAGTAATATCAGAAGTTGCAGTACTTAAGCTTGTTTGCATAGTAGATATAGTGCCATTAACTGTATCTATCTTGCCATCAGTGTAAGATAAAATATCTTCTAAAGCTGGCTTCCAGGCTGTTACTTTCTCACCTTCTTCTAACTGTAACATAGTAAAGGCCGCTGTGCCTGATGTACTTCCGTTATTGTCTAATCTTATACAGCACCCAACTTCATCACTGGCTGTTGTAAAAGTTAAAGTTTTTCTAGTCCATCCAGCACTACTCAAACCCTGTATATTATGATTATAAGTATATCCATAAGTATCAACTTGACTAGAAGTTTGACCAAGCACAAACACATCAATGGTGTGGTCATTTCCACTTAGATTATGTGTATAGTAGAAACTTAGAGTGTATTTTGTATTTGGCTTCAATTTAATTCCAGTTTGCCATATATACTTTTCAGATGCAGTAGTATTATTTAATAGTATACATTTCTTATTATATACAGATGGAGTAGAAGGACCATAAGTAGCAGATACACTTAAGCCACTTGATGCATTTGTCCAGTAATTTAAATTACTACTAAAATCACTATTTTTTATCAAATTATTACTACCAATATTCAGATTATTTATTGAATTATTTATGTCTGTTTGAGTTACCTTAGTAGTAATACTGTTATTTAATATGCTTATGGAGCTTTCTGCTGTAGTCAATCTACTACTTATGGAATTTACATTACTATTTGTGGTATCTAATGAACTTTGATTAGCTTTATTGGCAATACTACTATTTAATGTAGACACACTATTATTAAAAGTACTTGTTGAGACTTTTAAAGCAATGCTATCTTGTAACTGTGTAATGGAACTTTCAGCCGTACTTATTCTGGAATCTAATCCATTTATATCAGTGATATCAACCATTTCTAGATCATCATAGCGTATCCATCCAGTTGTTAAATCAGTTCCTATACTTACGCTTATCTCATAAATATCGCTCGGCATAGTCCATTCTATACTTTTCTTAGTCCAGCTTGTAGCGTTAGTACCCAGCGCTATTGTAGTAGCTAATGATCCATCCGAAGCTTTACCAATTCTTAATTTTTGGTTATTATCTGTTCCATTATTATCAGAACTTGTTGAGTACCAAAGTGATATTCTGTATTTTCGTCCAGGGAAAACAACTATAGGATTTTTTAAGGTTTTTGAGCCTCCACTATTTTGAAATCTAATACAATGTACTCCTGAGTGGCCATCATCCACAAGCTGACCGCCACTACCCCATCCAACTCCACCATTTTCAAAACTACCATCTGGAATCAAGTTCATACCTTGGATAGCTCCTACAGCATTATCAATTTCAGCTTGTGTAACTTTGCTGGTAATAGAATCCTGCAATACAGTAATAGAACTGCTGTGGCTATTAAGCTTATTATTTATAGAAGTTATATTGGTATCATTAGTTGTTTTATAACTATTGAAAGTAGTGCTGTCTAATTTTAAAGCTATACTACTGGTAAGTGAACTTATGCTAGAAGTATGAGAGCTTATAGTTGAACCCTGGGAACTCACTGTACTTTGTACACTAGTTACAGTAGAACTTAAACCACTTAAAGTCTGGGATAAAGTAGAAACTGTACTCGAAGTAGCATAAGTAGTACTTGCATCTGCTTTCTTTAAATAAGTTGTCTGTACATTGCTTATAGTTGAACTTAAGCTGTCTACAGTCTGGCTTAAAGTCGATACACTGGTATTCGTTGAAGTAATTTGACCTTGCACATCTTCTGGCGCTGGTGACCAATCTGTAGCCTTATTACCAATTTCGCATTTTAATTTAAAGAATAAATCTACATAATTAAAAGCCTTCCCTAAAAAAACTCTTATAGTATTATCTACTGCTGTAGCTGTAAATACTAAAGATATCTTTGTCCATGTAGTAGAATTGGAATTGGTAAATTGCGAAGATTTATTTAAATTAGTTCCATAAGTGCATAGTGAAACCCCTGAATTATAGGGCGATTTAATCCATATACTTGCTATATAGGATTTTCCAACTTCCAGATTATCAAAAGTATATATCCACTGTATATCAGTTGCATCTGAATAATCCGAGTAGTTCTCAGGACTTCTAAACTTCCATGCATCGTTGGTGATGTCATAAGTTACCGCAGCACCAGAACCAAAGGTACTGTATATCTTCCATGCACTTGTATAATTACTACCTCCATTACTATTTTTAATAAGATTTCTTCCACCAACTTGTATATTATCAACATTTGTCTGTACATTGCTTATGGTAGAACTTAAACTATTAACCGTTTGAGATAAACTACTTACACTGGTATTTGTAGCATAAGTAGTTGAAGCATCTGCCTTTTTTAAATAATCAGATTTAACACTGGTTATACTAGAAGATAAACTATCTACAGTTTGACTTAATGTACTTACTGTATTATTTACAGAAGTTACATTATTATTTGTGGTGTCAATTGAAGATGATAAACTTCCAACTGTAGATGTTATTCCATTTACAGTTTGAGTTAGTGTGGAATAATTACTATTTATAGTAGTTATCTGTCCCTGAGTATCTTCTGGAGCTGGCGACCAATCTGTTGCTTTGTCTCCTAATTCTACTTTTACTATATCAACATAATAGTTTAAGGTCTTTGTAACTCCATTTAATATACAAATCCTATGGGATGTTTCTTTTGCAACAAAAGACAAAACTAATTTAGTCCAAATATTTGCTTCAAGAGTTCTGCTGTAAGATGTTACAGTGTCCCAATTTGAAGTATTTATTATTCTAAAATTAACATTATCATTTGTTGTACATTTTACCCATAATGATGCAGTGTATTTAATTCCAATAATCAACTTAGAACATATAATACTACCACCACTAGAATTACTACTTTCTGCTGAAATTATTTTTAGGCATTTACTATCTAGGTAACTATCTTCCGATGTAATACTGACTACTGCTCCATTAACATTACCTATTAAAGCTGTACCCAGTTCAAAATTACTATCTTTCAATAAATTAGTTCCACCCACCTGTAAATTATCAACTGCTGTAGTTATATCTGTCTGCCATATTTTATTAGTAATTTGTCCCTGAATAGCACTAATAGAAGTACCTTGGCTGCTTACAGTATTAGAAGTAGTTGTTACAGTAGATTTTAAATTAGTGAAAGCAATATCTAAAGTTTGTGCTTCTGTATCAAGCTTAATTTTACTAGCCTTCATAAGAGTTGTAGCCCCATTAATCTGACTAATCAAACTTTCCTTTTCAATCTTCCCACCATTAATGTTTGCACCTACTGCTACATTGCTGTCATCTATAGCCCCTGTAGTTATTCCAGCATGAGTTACTCCATCTACTCCAAATAATACAGTATTTCCATCTGTACCCCTTATAAGCAAATTATAATCTGTACCATTCTTTCCTAGAGAGATTCTTTCTTTGCCATTTGAATCCCAAACATGAAGGGTATTATCCTGTATTTTAAGGTTTCCACTATCACTCTTTACTACAAATTTAGTAGTTGAAATATTCCCCGCTAATAACTTACTTACACTTAGGTTTGCTATCATTGCATCACCTATAGCACCATTTGCTATAACTGCATTCCCCACTCCTATAGCTCCTACCGCCATATTTGCACTGGTTATGTTTCCGGCAACAAGTTCTTGTATATCTGCCACATCTGCGGTCAGATTAGTTATATTGGCATTAGTTACATTTAGGTTCGTTATGGTAGCACTATTTGCTTCAAGATTACCAATTCTTGCTGTAGCTGCAGTAAGGTCAGAAATGTTAGCCTTGCCAGCTTGTAGGTCTTCAATAGTTGCATTAACTGCAGTAATATTCTCTGCATTTAAATTAACAGTGCTTATAGTATCAGAAAGCTGTGTTTGAATACTCGCCGCTGTAGCTTCTAAGGTAGTAATTTTTGCATTTGTGGCAGTTAGGTCTGTTATGTTGGCTTTATCTGCGTGCAAATTTACAATATCAGCATTGATAGCAGTTAAATCAGTTATTTTAGCGCTTGTAGCTTCTAAAGTTCCTATCCTTGCATTTGTAGCATTTAAATCTACTATAGTTGCAGAAGTAGCATATAAATTATCAATCCTCGCATTTGTAGCTGTTAAGTTCTCAATAGTAGCTGTATTGGCAATCAGATAATTTATATTGGCCTGTTCTACTACCATTCTATCTACGGTATTTTTTAAAGTACCGCTAGAACTAAATTCCTGTGCTGTTTCAGTTTTACCTACAGCAGAACAACTCCCAGATATAGAACCAGTATAATTAATACTGTTGGACATAACTAAAGTGTTATAAACATTGTTCTCTATATCAGTTATAGTAATTTTATCTCCTGCTTGTAATGCTGGATTACCTACCCAGTCCATACTATAAGGCATGTAGGATAAATTCTTAAGCACGTTGTAAATACTGTTTAATTGTGCTTGTGTCATTATAGGATTTTCAAACTGTATTTCATTGCCGCTAGATCCTGCGGTTAATATGTTATCAACGGCATTACCCTCGGCATCTTTCTTTTGGCCAGCTTTACAGGATAATCTACCTATAGTAAATGGTTTTTCATTAGTAGTTAGGGAAAAATAATTATCACCTGAAACAGAAAATCCACTATCTGCATAAGATATTATCTCCAGTTTTCCTTCTCTGTTAAATCTAGCAAATCCACCTAAAAAAGAAGCTATAAATCCAATAGCTTCCCTATAGGTATATCCTTCTATTTTATTTATTTGTGTACTTGAAAGAGTAGTGGCAAGTGTTACACCTGCTTTTGTGCATATTTCCTGTGCCACTGAATTAATACTATTAGGATAGCTTAAATTGCTAAAATAAGCCTTTTCAAGCTTAATCATATTGTCAAAGCAAGTTATTTTAACAGTGTTTTTTTCCTTGTCTATATCATCTACTGTAAATTTACCAAGGGGCACATCTTCATATGCTCCATTAACCAATAAACTTATTGCAGCAGTTACCGGAGCATTTTCTATAATAAGACTACCTGGAGGATTAGCAATAGTAACCTCTAATTTAGAACTACCAACTCCACCAAGCATAAAAGTTTCATCTGGATTAACATTTTCCTCTAAATCTATAGAAATTATATTATCATCTGTAAAGGCAGTATCTCTTATGGTAACAGTACTTTTAAAAGCTCTTCCACTTTGTTTTATTAAATTTAAAAAGTTATTTGAAACATTATACATCTAGCTTACACCTCCAAAAGTGAGGTTTATTTATCATCTATCATATAGTCAATGACTTGTAACTCTGCCGCTGATATATTAAAACCATTAAGCTCATCTATGGAAAATTTATGAATATCAATTTCATTTTCTATATCTAACAAAGCTTTTATATCCTTATCCCAGCTATCTTTATCCTTAAATTTAATTTGTCCTTTTTCATCTGCAACTACTTTTCCCTGTTCATCTTTTTCACCATATTTTTCTATTAACTTTTGTCTTTCTTTATCATAAATCTTAAGCTCAGATTCTATCTTACTTATATTTTTGCTTATAGCATAGCTTACCTTTACAGGGAGCTGTTTCTGTGCTACTCCACCTAATTTTTGTATATCTTCTAACAATTTTTGATTGCTTATTTTCATTTTAAAACCATCCTTTTAATTTATATATTTAAAATAGAAAAGAGCCTATCTCTAAGCTCTTTTAATTAACCAAATATAACATATCCTAATGCTTTAGCCTTTGCTTTTACTGCTGTTTCAAACTGCGTATACTGCTCTGCTACAGTTTCACCTGCTGCATTCACTGCACCTTCTGCTGTTAATAGTGCCTTATTATAGGTATTAACATTAATAGAAAGATTCATGTTGCTAGAATCTAAGCTATTTACACTTAAATTAGCTACCACTGTATCGTTGTTATTAGCATCCTTCACTGTTATGTTTGCACTTAAATTTACTGTTTCATTAATCATCATTTAAAATCACCTTTCCCTTTTATTATTTTTTTCTATTAAAAAAGAGCCTAACCATCTATATTTTCTATTTGGCTAGTATCTATTGTGCCACTTGTAATTCTGTCTGTAGATGCAGACAAATCACATATTGGTGCATTACTATATATTTAATTTTTCTATCATAATCTTACCTCCTTAATCTACACTTCTATTAAATCCATTTTTAAACCTAACCATGTTTCATTACTAAAATCATATGCAGGTGCGGTTCTATCTCCAGCATAAAACGTCCTCGTCTGGTCATTGCCTGTGTATGGATCCGGATAAGTTACAGGAACACCTACTGGATTTACAGCTTGCAATATTACTTTTATCTCTGAGCTTTTTAAAGGACCCCATTCGCATTCAAGTTTTCTCATTTGCCTTATTCTGTCACGCATAAGAACACCTTTAGCGTTTCTATTACTCTTATCACTATCAAGGTCAATTAAATTTACTTGAAATGATTTAGGAGCAGCAACCGCCGCTCCTCCAATTAATAAAGCCATGTCACCACTCCTATATTTCTATTAATGTTTTTCCTGCTTGTTTTTGAAGCTTATTTATAGCTTTTATTGCTGCTTTTCCCAAAGGTGTGTCTCCTATTCTAATTAATAAATCTAAGTTTATATCAGGAATAGGTTGGTTATTTCCTCCAGGAGAATCACCTTTTATTTTCTTAATAGCTTCAATTAACTCCTTAATTTCATCTATTAAGCTATTAATTTCATTTGAAGTATCAGAGCTGCTAGTACCTGTCATGGAAAGCTGTGGTTGCTGTATAGTTGATATTCCTGCAATAGCATTTTTTATATTACCTATGGTGTTTACAGCACTGCTTATTAAGGATATAGTGTCTTTAAGATTAAGCACCATTTCACCACCGCTAAAATCAATCATTTCTGGACCTACTTCACCAGTCATTGCAAGACCTTTTTTAGCGCTATTAGTACCTTTAGCATATCCTACATATCCACCGCCATTTGTCATACTTTTTATACCAGGTACATTTAATATACTTCCGTATCTAGCAATACTGTATCTTATGGAAGCTACTGCATTATGAATTGGATTCCAAATATCATCCATACCAGGTAACTTATAAGCGTTAAATGTGCTGTCTATGGTTTGCATTAATCCTTTGGAAGGGTGTCCTGCTGCGGCATTACTGTCCCAAAGATTAATAGCCTTGGGATTCCCACCAGATTCATGCATTGCTATTTGCTCCAGTGCTGGCAAAGCACTCATTGACTGCCCTGTTAGAGCTAATGCGGTTGAAAGCCAACTTTTAATGTTACCGCTTGCACCACCAGAGCCACCAAACATGCTACTTAAGAAAGATGCTCCCTTATCGGTCATACCTTTAAGAAATCCGCCTATCTTACCAAAAGCACCTGAATCAATCATAGGCTTAAGCATAACACCTAATGGGCCGCCTAAGCTACCTTTTGCAAGACTTGTAACATCTCCAAAAACAGATTTTACCATAGACCCAATGTCATTGCCTTTTAGGGCGTTTGTAAATCCTTGCACAAAATAATTACCAACTTTGAACATCTCTCTTGAAGGTGAATGAATTCCAAAGATATCTTTTATTTTATTTAGTATTTTATTACCTAGATCTTTGGCAATATCAACTACACTATTAATAGTATTTCTAATACCATCACCGAGAGCGTTAATCATATCTCTACCAAGGTTTCTAAAAGTACTAGGAAGGTTACGAAACCAATTTATAAGTCCATTCCATGTGTTTTTAGCATTGTTTACGGTATTAGATGAACTGTTACTGATGATGTTTTTAAAGCCATCCCATGCACTACTAATATTGCTACGCATTACACCCCATGTGTTTGAAGCGTTTTGCTTTAAATTATTTAATGAGTTTGATGTATTTTGTCTTATATTATTCCAAGAATTCTGTATGTTTTGTCCTATACTATTCCATGTAGTTTGAGCGCCTTTCTTCATATCGCTCCATTTTGATGAAGTAGTTTGCTTTATATTATCCCATGTAGATTGGGTATTTTGCTTTATAGAACTCCACTTTTCTTGGATATCCTGTTTCATTTCTCCAATTTTATCTTTAATATTAGCAACACCATCATTTACGGTTGCTTTTAGATTACTCCATATATCACTAAAAAAGCCTTTTATCTCTTCCCAATGTTTTTTTATAATAAGTGGTATGCCTATGAATGGAGCTATTATAACAAGTAGTACTGGTCCCCATGTAGCAAAGAAATCTTTAAGATCATCCCATAATTTAGAGAAAAAGTCCTTAATTCCATTCCATACATAAGCCGCAGTATCTTTTATTGCATTCCAACATTTTACTAAAAATGCTGAAACCGTATCCCAATTTTTATATAAGAGAATTCCTATTGCAATTACAGCAGCAATGCCCAATACTACTAATCCTATAGGCGATAATAATATACTAAAGGCACCACTTAATATAGTTCCAAAATTTTTAACCGTATTAAAGACGCCCCAAAATGTTTTTAAGGCTATAGTTACGCCATTCCAAGCTAGAGCAAAACTTCCTAAAGCTATTATTATAACATCCAGTACAGGCTTACCGTCACTCATGAGCCAATCAATGACGCTGCTTAATACATCAAATAATTTTCCTACTGCATCAAGGACAGGACTAATTGCTGGAGCTACCATATTTACAAACCAATTTACGAAAGGTGCTACAAAATTAGTAAATATAAATAATGCCAGTTCTCCAATCTTAAGACCTAGTTTTACGAGACCTTCAAAGGCATGTTGTCCTCCATGATCCCATATCCAACCTAATTGTTGAGTTACATTTTCTATAACTTTACTTCCAGCAAGTAGAGCCTGCATAAATATATTTGCAAATTTGGGGCCTTCTTCACCCCATACTCTTCTAACAGATAATAGCATTTTATCTATAAGAGAAAGTACATTGTTAAGGGCATTAGCTAAGGATTGTATTACCTGTGTTCCTATGCTTCCATTATTCCAGGCATTGGCAAAGGTATGTCCTATATCTCCAACAATATTTAAAATATCCTGGAGAATTTTCAGCATATAGACAAGAGTTGTTTCTCCGGTACCATTAGTCCATACTGTGTAAAAACTTTTTCCTATAGCCCCAAGTAAAGCAAGTATTCCATTAAGTGCATGTTTAGCAGCATTAATAGTATTCTGCCCTTCTCTAGCCCAAGCATTTTGGAATGGCTTCCATATGTTAGCTAATATATCTTTAAATTTATCAGCCCACTTTGATGTTGTTGCCTCAATTGGTGCCATATTTGCCATAGGAGTTATTGGAGTTATAACACCGCTTCCTGGTGGAGTAGTTTCCTTAGGAGTATCCGGAGTATCAGTTTTGTTATTTCCTAGACTTAACTTATTAATTTCATCAAATCCTGCAAGAGCTCCTGTCACTTCTTTAGCGGCTTTTTTTGTTTGGTCCGCTGATTTCTTAGCAGATTTTCCAACGCCGCCTAAACTATTAGCTGCCTTTTGTGCCTGCTTATCTGCTATGTTCATAGCCCCTATTTGATTCTGCATAGCTTTCGCCGATTGAAAACTAGCTTCATAGGTAGTACCAAAAAGCTGACTTATAAAACTAGCAAGATAAGCTGTGGCGGTAGCTAATGCACTCATTAAGCTATTAAGTGCTGGCAATATAGCTTCGTATATAGGCATAAATGCTGTGTAAAGGTTGCTTTTAATCTGATTCAAGCTATTTGCAAACTGGGCATTTACCATTAGTGTAGAGCCTATAAACTTACCTAAAGAAGTAATTCCCCCAATTACCATAGGGAATATTAAGCCCCATGTAAACATGCTGCTTATGAACATACTTATACCACCGTAGGCATTATTCATATTACTATGCATATCTTTAGTGGAGTTACTCATATTATGCATATGCTTATCAGCTTTAGATGCTGCGCTACTCATTCCAATCATTTTAGTAGCTGCTTCACTCATGCCTGAGCCTGCATTTTTAGCAGCACTGCCTAATATATCAAATTGCTTATCCAAGTCAGCAAGCTTAAATCCCATCTTGTCAGATTGACCAATAAGCTTATTTATGCTAGTTTCAGTTTTTAAAATCTGTTCTAAAAGCTTATTTTTCCTAGCGCCGTCAAAAGCCATATTATAAGATTCTTTTAAGCTTGCAAGTTTAGCCTGTTGCTGCTCAATTTTAGCATTAGTTATATCTAAACTTTTGCCTAAATTAGCTATTTGAGCTTTTAGAGCTTCCATATTAACACCAGTATTTATTTTGGGCATAGGTGGTGCTCTAGGCTGTGCTGTGGATACCTTAAAATTTTGTTTTGGCATACTAAAGTTTTTAGGCATATCAAACTCCACAGGAACTTTTATCTTCTTTTGATTAGCTAAGCCTTTTTCAATAGCTTCGCTAATATTTTTTTCAATTATTTTCTGCATAGCTTTCATAGAACTTTCAATAGAATTTGTTATACTCTTTCCAATATCTACACTGCCTATATTTTTTAAAGCAGATTCCAATTGATTCCCTATTTTGCTAGCAACCTGTTCTATTTGTTTTCCTAAATCACTGGTAACTTCTAAATCTAAACTTATTTTACCCACAGAATTATTGTCTGCCACAACTCCACCTCCCTTTTTAGACAAAATAAAAACACCTAGTAATAACTAAGTGTTTACCAGAATATTATTTAATTTTCCATGTATGACCACAATTAAGACATTTAACTTTACCCTTTTTACTACTTAATCCTCCCATAGTTGCTCCTGCGGCAGTACCTAAAGGACCAGCAACAGACCCTATTGCTCCACCAACTACAGCTCTACCTAAACTAAGCTTTTTAGTTACAAAAGTTATATTCGTACTTCTGCATTTAGGACAGAAAGGTACATGATCTTTTTTAAGCTGTTCAAGTCTTTCCTTTTGGTATTCTTTTTCTAATCTTTTCTTAGAACCACTAAATGGATGCATAGCGTCTAACATTTCATCCCTTTTTCTTTTTATTTCTTGCATTTCAATTTCATGCTTTTCTCTTTTCTCAGCTATTTTTCTATTTGTTTCTGCTTGTTTATCAGCCATTTTTTTCATAAAATCTTTAATTCCCATACAAAATTACCCCCTCTTTTTACCACAATTATACTATATTTTCAGGAGTATTTGTATAGATTAACCAAAAGCTTTTGCAAACATTTGTTCAATTTCTTTAACCTGTGCTGCTTTCTCTTCATCAGACATGTTTCTTATCTGCCTACTTCTCCACTCATTTCTTATTCTACGTTGCTCTTTAGTAAAGTGCTTAAGCATATCCTTATCCTCTTCACTACGAATACTAACTATCTGTCCTAGTGGAGTTTTAGGCATTATTCCACCGAGTAGAGTACAGAATTCACCCCAGGACATATCGGGTTCATTTCTTAATCTAATACCATATTGGGCGGTAAAACTGGCTTCAATAAGCCCCCAGTCATCATATATATCATACCACTGTTCTACTTTTTTTTATTTTGATCCTTAGCTGCTTCTTCTACTTCTTCTAAAGATGTATCCCCTAAAGCTGCCATAATAGTATTTATTATGGTAGTGTAGTTTGGAATAGTTAAATCAAGGCTTTCTATATAATCAAAAGCTTCAGGACCTAGAGCTACCTTAATAACTGTATCTATTTTTTCAAAGTCACCCAATTTATCATCCTTGTGTATATCATCAATCTTAAGCCCTACAGCTTTACTTGTGTTTATTTTAAAAATGTGTTCTTCATCAATTTTTACTTCTGGCTTTGAATTATCAAGCCTTCCTGCTATATCATACAATCTTCCCATTTATATTATCTCCTCTCTATTTTAAGGTATTGCTGGTGCTGGTGTATATGTTGGCTTACCATCTGATTGTAATTCTAGCTCTAATCCGGATACATTTGTACTGTCTCCACCAAAAGGAGTAGTCACATTAACAATACAATCAAATTCAAGTTTTGCACCATTTGGAAATATAATTGCAGATTTACTAGAACAATCAAGTCCACTCTTCCAAGCCAATCCTGCTACATAATCATTTCCTGGGTCTCCTACATTCCTTTTACCATTAAGACCAATAGTAAATCCTTTACCAGTCATAAGTCTACGGACCCATCCCTCTGTATCCATAGGTGTCCATTCTTCTATATTTCCATCAATACTAGGAGAAAAAGTTTCCATGTCCTTTATAGTTTTCATGTCAGTTTCGGAGCTAGTTCTTCCTAACACACCGATTTGGAACTGGATATTAAATACTGGATAAACTCCACCTGTAAATGCCATATTTCATTACCTACCTTTCATAAATTATTGTTGTTTCAATTACAAATTCAAAAATACAGTTGTTATCTGTTCCTACTCCTATAGGTTCGCTGGTCCTCATATCAAATTGAATAACCCTCTTACCCGCTATAACAGCACTTTGACCAAAGAGTACATCATATACCTCTTGTGCCTTTTGCTCCGCCGGAGTAGTATTTTTTCCCCAGTGAATTAAGATTGATATAGTCTTAGTAGCATAAGTTGTGTTATCTAATCCACCTACAGCTATATTGGGCTTACCACCTTCCACACTATAGATTCCAATACACTGCTCTTGACTTCCATCTATCTTTCCTACATACCACTTAGGGCAATCTATTTTAGTTTTAAGCCAGTCTTTTATTTCGCTGAGTAACATTATTTAACCAGCCCCTTACTTAACTGTTTAAGAAACTTTTTATAAATATCTTTTGCATAATTCTTTTTTCTGCCATATAAATAAGCGTGCATCCATTTACCTTGTGCCATTGGATTTTTATCTTTTCTAAAGTCATACTCAGGATGCCAGTAAAGCCTACGTGCATATGGAGTATCAAAAATAATTCTACATGCTCCCCAGCTTAATCCTGTAGGATCTATAAAACCACTTCTTTCAAGTTCTCCAGTCTGTTTAGGCACAACCACACTTGTTTTTATATCTGATAAGATAGCTTCGGCAGTCATTTCTGTAGCCTGCTTTTTAGCCTGCTCCAATGTTTTTATAGCAGAATTATTGAGTTTAATTTTTACTCTAGCTTTCATTACATCAAATCCAATTCAGTAGAAAAGACTGTACCATCAGGATTTTTGGGCCTAGAAGATTTAAATATATCCTTCTTGACCTCTCCTATCTGTACACAGCCTTTTATTATTTTACCTGGATTAATATCACCAGGGACTATCACCTTACCTGAAAGTGTTACAAGACTTCTATCCTTATCCAGTGTCTGCCTTGTCTTTTCTTCATAGAAAGCTTTCCCCTCAAACATTATAGTTTCATTTGGTCCTCCATCTTCTCCTATTTCAATATCAAAAATCTTAAGCTCAGTATTTAATATCCACTTTGGAAATGGTAATTTACCTTTCATAGTACCACCTACAATATCCTACAGGTCAAGCCTGTTTGACTAAGATAATTTACTACAGAGTTTGGAGTCCTTACTCCGTTAGATTCTTTCCCAAAGCTTACGTTAACACTTCCAGCACTATAACTATCTACTGGAAGGTCTAAATAATCTCCATACTGATAATTAAATTCAGCTTGAATACATACAGCTTTTTTTATTTTATCCTGCTGAAATGGAGTAAGATTATCAAAACCTGCGCCTATAATTCTGTTATACGTAAGAGAATTTATATCGTCACTTGCAAGCTCTAATTTACTATCAAGTTCAGCATCTGGAATAAAAGTACCCTTGTATGTGTTTTTATAATAATCTGAATCTACATAAGCCATAATTATTTACCCTCAGGATCAGGAGTAGAACCTTTTATCTTTTTCAGAATATCATCTTTTTTAGTTAATCCAGTAAGATCTATTCCTTTACCCTCTGCATAAGCTTTTAATTCATCTACTGTCATATCATCTACACTTTTAGATTCATCCTTAATTTCTTCAACTTTATATTTATGCTCTTTAAACCAATTAACTAGTTCTTTTCTGCCTGTTAATCCCACACCATTACTAAAATTAACACCGGCAGATAAACCAGTGTATTGATTATTTGGAGCTGTTATCTTATACATGCTATCCCTCCTATGCTACTTTTATTTTTCTCATTACTCCAGCTGCTTTTGTAGCTTTAAGCGCCACACCTGCAACCATTTCAACTTCACCCTTTTTAACTGCTCCTGCTGTAGTATAATCTGGTAGCCATGTTCTTACTGGTGGTTGACCTGCCATAGAAATACCATGGAATCCATCAAGTCCTAATCTTGCAGCATATAAACTGGTATGCCCCTCTGAACCTGCAACTGATGATATAGGAACAATTGGATCATTAGTGCCGGACTTAGCTCCAAGATCAATCCATGGAATATTACCATAGCTTTCTACTTGAATACCAAAATCATTTTTAGTAGTTTGGTACATTCCTGCTCTTCTTGCACATGCTCTTAATTTTGCAATAAGCTTAGTATTTCCAGCTATAAAACTTGGCGAACCATCAAGCCCCATTAAGAACTCGTCTAGTTGGTCTAAGAATAGTTTCCAGTTAGTATCTACAGTCGCAGAACTTGAAAGGTCTATTGCTGTACCTGGATCATACTCAGTTGAACTCCCAGCAAGAGCCTTTTCTAATCCATCAAAAGCTTTTGCATCTACAGCACTATCGCCATTAATTACAGTGTCATTAAAAAGTGCTTGTGCGGCTTTAATCTTTTGTGCCATCTGTAAAGTAACCTCATTGGTTATTCCACCCATACCAGCTATAATTCTGTCTACCTCAAAGCTTCCACCAAATATCTTTAAATCTGCAAAATATCTCTGTTTAGTAACAGTTTGTGGGCTGTATTCCTCATTTACTTCTCTGAATCCTGCTGTAGGTTGAGTAAGTAATCTTGTATATGCATAAGTTAGAGTTGCACCTCCACCAGTAGGAGAAACTACATCATCAAAGGTTAAATTGTCAAGTAAGAAGTTATTTTTTCTAAATTCATCAATGACCCCTGTTTGTAAATCATCTTGTACGTTTTTACTTGCTTCTGCTAATGTTATAGGCATTATTCATCATCCTTTCTATTTTTGTGAATTTGCTGTATTTTGAAAATGTGATGCTACAGCTTCAAATAAATTTGTTGGTTTTAATTGCTGTTGATTGCTTTTACCATCTCCGCCAACATGGAATCCTGGTTTAGGGTCAGTAGGGTCTGCTGGTTTTTCTTCTTTAAATAAAAAAGCCTTAGATTCTTTCAATCCCTTAAGTTGTTCATCAAGACCAGTAACCTTTCCATCATCACCTAAGATAAGTTTTGTCTTATCTATAAGTCCTGAAACTATATCCTCATCCTGGACCTTACCAGCTATGGATAACTTAATTGCATTGCTTAATTGTAAATCCTTAAGTTGCTCCTGGTATTTTGTTTCTTTCTCTTGATTCTCAGTCTGTAAGCTTGCTATCTGAGTTTTAAGCTCTTCATTATCTCCTGCAGACTTTTTAAGATTTTCAAGCTGAGCGGCATTTTCTTTTACGGTGGTTTTGAGATTCTTATTTTCCTCACTAACAGTATCAAACTTTTGTTTTTCAACATAAGACTTTAACTCCTCCTGTGAAGCTTCTGCCGCCTTTTTAGCCTGTTCCTCTGTAAGTCCTAGTGCTATAAATTGCTCTTTATTCACTTATGAATCAATCCTTTCATATAAATTTAAACAGTTTATAGTCTTATTCAGGACAAAATAAAAAAGCCTTATTTCTAAGACTTATAGTACAACCTCTTTCAAATATGGTAGAATTTTGTTGAAAGGAGGTGTTTACTTATGCATAATCATACTTATTTTGAAGAGCGTGTTGATAAATTGGCTATGCTCTACATGGAAAAGCATTATGATATTTCTACAATGTCAGTAGATGAATTTGTAAAGGCATTCAATAAAACATGTAATGAAATAATTGATTCAATAGAATCATCTAATAACAGCTAATTGTTCTATTGCTATAGAAACTTTATTTAATAATTCTTTCGCTGAATCAATAGGCATACCTTCCAAAGTCTCAACTATTGATTCAGCCTTTTTTAATTCCTTTTCTGTAAATAGCGGCAAATACTTCTTTTCACCATTCAAGTTTTTCCAACATTCTCCCTTTAAATTTGATAAATCCATCATTCTCACCTCTCTAATTTTGAATAAATTGTCTCATTGTATATTCACTAGCAAAGTCAAAAGCTTGCCTATCTGTAAATCCCTTTTGTTTCATATCATCATACATACATTTAGTACAATCTGTTATAACAGGTACAAAATCTTTAAACTTTTCCATTTCTAACTTAGCAGCACCTACAGCTATACTGTTAGCAGCCTGATCTAAAAAACTTTGTAAAGGATCTTTCTTTTCATTATTTTCATTTTTCTTATCCATTTTCAAAACCTCCAGTTATTTTTAGATATAATAAAAGCACCTACTATCTTTACTTAGTAAGTGCTTTTTAAAAATCCAACCCAATAAAAGTATTTTTATCTATGGCTAAATTCAATGCATCTATTAACTTTTTACAACTTAATTCTTTCTTTTCCGCTATACTTAATGCTGTGTTTAAATTATCTCCTTTTATTTCTTCTGATTCATAATCGTCAATTAACAAATTACATTTATCATTAATCTCTTCAAATACTCCAGAAGAATATATTTTGTCAAACTCTTCTTTCGTCAACTCAAACACAGTAATGTTTTTTGAATCTTCTTCACCATAATTATATTCTTCCGCTCCCAAAGAATTTAAAGGAACCGAGATATACCGTATTTTTTCCATTAGTTATCACCATCCTTATTCTTAAAATGTGTTAGTGGCTCATATTCTTCCTTGCTTCTACCTTTTTGCTTACCGTCCACAATCTTATTGGTTGGATTATTTCCTTGCAAATCTAAATAACTTCTTTTCCCTTTTATAGATAAATCCTGTATTCTAAAATAATTACCTTTAATATCATATACTATTTGGATATTAGAATCATTACTCATATATAATATCTTACCTTTTTCTAATTTTTTAATAACTGTATGATTAGGAACAAATCTATTTATTGAATCCTTTAAACTTGCTTCTTTCCAATACTTAGAGAATTCCTTTGCTCTAACAGCACCGTCTCTTTTTATCTTAGCATTTTCAGCATTAGTTTTCAATGGTTCTTTATTTACCTTTACATCTTTATTGTTTATTCCTGGTCCAGGTTTTTCCCTGCTGTAATCTCTTCTAAGCTGTGGATTATCCTTTAAGTGCTGCCTTAGTTTAGCTTGTAATTCTTTAGCTTTATCACTAGCCATCTTTTCATCTTTAGGATCTAAAGAACCAGCTTCACGTCTTTTCCATCTTCTTATTTCCCTTTCAATAGCTCTCTGCCTTTGCTCTGCTTTATAATTAGCATTAATTACATCTTCCTTAGGTACTTTAGGCAATTTTGTTATGCCTGGAAAGTAAGTTGCTAATGTATGCCTACAATTAGGGTGTAATAATCCTTTGGCCATAGCTTCACTTAAGAGTGGATAATCTCCATCAGCTTTAGTGCCATGACTGAATACATCATCTATGAGTATTTTCCCTTGCCAGGGTAAACACAATTTACAGGTATTTGCATGAGCTGATACAACAACTAAATGTATACCCCATTCATCACGCTTTTTTCCTTCTCCAAGGAAAGTTGCTCTTTGACTTGCTGTTCTAAGAGCCATTTCCGCATAACTAGCAATATTTACTCTCTTACCATCTTTATACACTATTGAATTTACACCTTTATCTAAGAAGTCCTTAGTAGCCATATCAATAGCCTGGTTTAAG
Source organism: Clostridium pasteurianum DSM 525 = ATCC 6013 (assembly GCF_000807255.1). Lineage (NCBI taxonomy): Bacteria > Bacillati > Bacillota > Clostridia > Eubacteriales > Clostridiaceae > Clostridium > Clostridium pasteurianum. The sequence goes on from NZ_CP009268.1 coordinate 4,301,553, forward strand.
CTTGTAGCTCCAGATTGTAAATATACATGGGTTTTATATATTGTCTGCCTGTATACATCATCCATTTTTCTAAGTATGGAATGTTCTGCTGTATTAATATCCTTCTTAACTGAATCTGTAAGAGCTTTAAGCTTTTTATCATTCATGCCAAAGAAATTATTCTCCTGCGGAGGTGGATTATTCTTAGGTGCTTTTTCGGGTATAACTTTTGGCAATATATCAGATAAAGGCTCCATACCAGTTTCAAGAGTTTTTTATCAGTATTTATAGGTTTTAAGTCTTTTGGCAAATCAATTTCTGGATACTCTTTTTTTGCCTTCTCTGCAGCTTTTTCTACCCTGTTTTCTCCAGCATTAAAACTTTCCTCTAACACATCATCAATGGTTTTCTGTATAGGGGCGCTGTATTCTCCAATGATTTTCTGATTTTCTTTTCTGTACTTCTCAATATTTCTAAGTTTGGATAGCTGCCACTGTTCCCACTCAAAACCTTCTTTTATTTGCTCTTCCTTATGTCTGAAAAAAGTTCTTTTTAATGCAGAAATTAGGTCCAGTTCCATTCTTTGAAATATTTCTCTAAGGCTATATGGGTTCTTATTTTCATCAGCCATAACTATTCACCTACATTATTGAGTTCATTTGTTATGTCGTCATCTTGACCGTTAATTCCAGGTTCATCTAACGTAGTCATCCCGGATTGTTCTTTTATTCTTTGAACTTCCTCAGCCTTTTCTTCATCTGTCCAGGTATCTCCATACATTTCTTCAACGCACTGCTCTATAGACATAATTCCATTCATTTTAGCCTTGCCCACGGTATCCACTACAGTATCAAAGGAAGGACTTGCATATTCACCAAAGTTTATAGTAGCTTCATATTCTCCAGGGGCCTTACTGTGCAGTAAATCATTTACCTGTAATGCTATGGAAACCACCTCAGGGATAACTTCCGTAAGTACATCAATTATTTTCCCTCTGGTGTATAATGTGGTCTTTTCCTTTTCCCTTTGCGCTTCTGCATTATCTGTCTTTTTAAGGTCTATTCCAAGGGTAGCAGGACTTATTATTCCTTGTAGGCACATATCAAGGTTACTGGCATAAGTTTCAACAAAAGCACTGTAATTTACCTCAGCTTGAACTACATCCATTTTATCAATTGCATTTTCACTCAAAACAGTTTTTCTTGAAATAAATTGATTATCAAAAGGATTAGGCTCTAAAACTTCACCTGTAGAAGGATTTATAGGAAGCAGTTCCTTAGGAATATATTTCTGCACTCTTCCTGCCCTAATTGCATCTACCCATTGGCTTATAGTTTCATCCAGTGCGTCAAAGGAATCGCTCTTACTGTCAAATATACTTTTACCTCTACCATCAAATTTTTGGCTTTTAAAGAACATCATAGGTACCGCCATAATAAAGTTTCCATCAAAGGTTGTATCTTTTAATTCCGATGTCTCTTCTACAGTATTAATGGCCACTTCTTTTCCTGAATCATCATAGAGCATATACTTTATATATCCTTTGCCAAAGGTTTCTTGAAGAGTATAGTTTCTATTTTCCTTAGCATAGTTAGTATAGAATATTATCTCCTGAATCCTTCCCCGTTTTACGGTGTATTCAACTCTTTCACCGCCGTAATAATCGATAATAGGATATGGTGTTACATCTGTATCTACGGTTATCTTGAAAGCTCCATCACCAGTTACAAGAGTTTCAACTATAGCTTCACCAATAACTTTATTAAAATTATTATCGTCGCTTATTTCTTCAAATAAAGTATTTAATTCATCTGAACCAACATCTATACCCTCAATATCCGCTACGATAATATCTCCCAATCGCTCTGCTATCATAGCTGGAATTCCTGAATGTATCTTTCTTATATTTAATTTATCGCTAGGTACTGCACTCCAAAACCTTGATTGGCTAACTAAATCTCTTGCAGACTGTTTAAAAAATTGATCCAGCTCTGATGGATCACCGCGGTACCATATTCTGTTTTTAAGCACATTCCCTTGAAAACTTAAAGGCTCTATTATATTTATTGTTTTATCAGGTGCAGGTCTTATATTTAATAGTTTCATTACTTTTGTTGCCATATTCTTTAACCACCCCATTCTTAACCTCCTAACATAATCATTGTTTCCGCTACTCCTGTAGTTGCATCTGGAGCATCATCATGTTTGTTGTCTCCTTCTCTTTGGTAAGTTGCCATAGCCTTATAATAATCAGGCCATCTGTCTCGCCAATTCACAGGATAATAAATGTGGTCCATTACCCAGGTGCTATGTGAAAGTATTCTTGCATTTTTATTCTTGGATTGATGAAACCATTTAACACTAGTTCTAAAGTTCTTAAGGATTTCCTCCATTATTCTTATAACAGCTCTGGCAAAACCACTCCCGCCGTTATTACCTTCTACTCTGCTTCTGTTTACTTCATGTTTTGTAAGAGCTTCAGCAACTGCCTTCTCAGTTACACTCATAGGATTTTTAGTGTATATAATGTCAAGAATATAGGCTTCATGATTGTATGCACCCCATATGATATTGCATAGATAGTCAGCTCCTTCATCTGCTGTATCTGTGTAGCTGAATATTTCAGTAAATAAAGGATTACCGCTATGATCTTTAGGTATTTCAGTATAAGTTTTAAAATCCTCGTACAATTTACCCTTTAAATCAATAGGTATTTGCTGATAGTTTGCACTGGCAATATCCTCACCCATAGCTCTGATTTTTGATTTATAAGTTCTATGTGATAGTATTTCATCACATAGCATAGTTCCGTCATCTTGAAGGGCTTTCATGCTTATATGCTTTATCTTCTTTCCTTCTTCAATGAAATGCTCCAATGCTCTTCCTGCTAAATCTCCGGTGGACCATCTAGTCATGATGATAATGATTTTGCCACCTTCTTCAAGTCTTGAAAGCATTGTATTAGTAAACCATTCCCAGTGCTTTTCTAAAGTATTTTCATTGTTGGCTTCTTCGGAGTTCTTGATTAAATCATCTATTATCATGAGAGAGCATCCAAAACCTGTCGCAGTACCTGTAGGAGATGTAGCCAGATAATTGTTATAGCCATTTTCTAAGGACCACAGGTTCATAGCTCCATCACCTTTTTTTATCCTAGTATTAGGGAATATATCAGAGTAAACTATTTTGTCCTTATCTGCTTTTTCCTCTAATATGCCATTTCTTACTGCTTTAGAGAATGTAGTGGATAAAGTCTCATTGTATGATCCTGTCATAATCTTTTCATTCTGATTTTTTCCTAATACCCATTCAACAAAATTAGAAGCTGTTCTTGATTTTCCATGTCTTGGCGGTAGATTTAATACAAGTACTTCATCCTCACCCTCATAGAAGTTTTGAAAACCCTCACAAAGCTCCACAAGATATTCTCTATTCCTCTTATAGAAGTCAGGAGCCATTAAATTGCAAAAAGAAAAGAACTCACGTCTTGCGAGTTCTAACTTTGCTCCTAAAGCTATTTCCTTTTTATCCATCTTCATCACAAGAAGCTGCTAACTTCTTAAGCTCTTCTGTAGATAAATCTTTATATGGGTTATTAATTGTTACATTACCACTGTGCTGTAATTCCTGCTTATCTCTCCACTGCTGCTGCTTTCTATTCTTAAGCCAAAATATTTGTGCTGTAGTATCTGGTGCTACTTCTTTTTTAACTGTTTTAGTAACTACCATTTCATACACTGGAAATCCATGTATATCTTCTAAAGGCCTACCTCGTGCATCCTTCTTTAGCATTAACTCTTTGGTAACTTCTGTATATTTATATCCTAATGCTCTTTTTAAGAGTGCATTCTCAACCTCAAAGTCAATTATCTCTTTCCCCTTTTTTAGGGCTTCGGAAACTTCGGAATGTTCTTTCTTATGTTTATAGAAAGTAGTCAATCCTATACCTAAGTTATTTGCTATCTGCTTATCAGTGAGCCCTTCACGTGCCCAACCTTCAATTAGAATCAATTTATCCTTGATATCTTCCCATTTTGATTTTGCCACTAGACTCACCTCACTTTCTATTCTAAACATAGCAAAAGAACGCCCACTAAAGGCGTTCCCTGCACAAGATATTTAAATTTTTATAATTTTACACAATATCATTTTCTCATATTATAAAAGGTACGTCAATTCCACGCAAAAGGACATTTTTTATCAGCTAAATTATGGCTACTTTGGCTATATTACTGGGATTACGGTATCTTGACAAGGACATTCTTAAAGCCTTATTCCATCTATTCCGAAAAATAAAATACTTAAATCTTCAATCGCACCTCTTACATCTCTTCCAATCGTTTTAACAGTAACATTGAAATGCTCTGCCACCTGTTCATACGTTGGTACCACTTCATCCTTAGATGGATCGATATACATGTATTTAATTATCCTATATCTTCTCTCTTTAATTTTACCCTCGCTTTTACATATCGCCTGATAATATTTCATGGCTTTGTTAATATGCCCCACTATAATTAAAGTCCTTATCTTGGTCCTGCTTAAAGCTTGAATGTACTGCTCTTCATCATTGATAGCTTCTATATCGTCTAATACATCTACAGCATTCTTTTCGTAAATGGCATTAGTAGAACTATCCGATATTTTATTATGAATCTTAAGCCCCCTATAATGCTTAAGCAGTAGTCTTGTATTTCTAAGTCTCCGGTCATATCTCTTCTTGGTTTTATAGTATTCCTGCTCCTTTATATATTTAATTCCTTCTCGAACACCTATTTTAACAGCTTCATCATAACTTATATTCTGCTCCATGCTATCAACCTCCTAGCTCTTATATTTTTGAATTCTAGCTTTCACAGCTTCCAGTAATGTATTTTGATTTATTTCTTTACTTCCTAAAGCTCTCATAACATCTTCATCAACTGTCCCTTTGCTTATCAAGTGATGTATTATTACATTCTCTTTTTGACCCTGTCTATAAAGTCTTGCATTAGCCTGTTGATAGAGTTCCAAGCTCCATGCAAGCCCAAACCAAACAATAATATTTCCTCCATACTGAAGATTAAGTCCATGTCCTGCTCCTGCTGGATGAACTAAAAGTACTGGTATTTTACCCTCATTCCATTTCTTAATATCTTTAGAATCTTCAAGTCCTGTAGCAGATACCTTTTTAGATTTTAGAAAGCTTTTAATTCTATCAAAGTCATGTTTAAAACTATAAAACACTAATACTGGTTTTCCGTTTGCTGCTTCAATAATATCTAACAAAGCTTTTAACTTTTCCTCATGAATTTCTACAACATCATGATTTTCTGAATAAATAGCTCCATTGGACATTTGGAGTAATTTGTTAGTAAGTACTGCTGCATTAGCTGCGGTTATATCGTCTTCTCCAAGTTCTAAAACAAGATCCTTTTCAAGCTGCTTATATTTATTAATTATTCTATCAGATAAATTTATATTTATTTCATTATCAATTCTTTCAGGCATATTTAAATAATCTTCTGCTTTCATAGAAATACAAATATCAGATATTTTATTATGAATTGCTTCTTCTGCACCTTCTTTAAGATTCCAATTATAAACCACAAATTGATTTCTATTACCAGGTGTAAAATACTGCTCCTTATAGCTTGAAATAGTTTTACCTAACCTTTTCCCACCATCAAGTAAATAAAGCTGTGACCATAAATCTATTAAACTATTAGGTGCTGGTGTTCCAGTAAGTCCTACTATTCTTTTAAAATAGGGTCTAACTTTTCTTAGTGCTCTAAATCTTTTAGCTTTAGAAGATTTAAAGCTTGATAGTTCATCTATGACCACCATATCAAAGGTCCAGTTCTTAAAACATCTCTCTACTAGCCAATCTACATTTTCCCTATTAGTTATATAGATATCTGCATCTATATTTAAAGCTATTGTTCTTTCCTTTACAGATCCTAAGACCTTAGATATCTTTAAATTAAGATGGTCCCATTTATCTATTTCAGTACTCCATGTATCTTCTGCTACTCTTAGTGGTGCTATAACTAAAATTTTATTTACTTCTCCAAGAAATAATAAGTCATCTATTGCAGTAAGTGTAGTGACGGTTTTACCTAAACCCATATCTAGGAAAAGACCTGCTGCTGGATTATTTAAAATGTGATTAGCTGCATATTCCTGATAACTATGAGGTATGAATTTCATGTTCTCACCTCTCTTATAAACATATCTACTTTTTCTACTGTATCTAAAGTTCTCACTTCAAAACCTAAACATCTTAATTCTTTTGCTCTAAACTCTTGGATTTTTCTCAATTTTTCACCGGGTGCTTTAAGCTCTACAAATATTATCTTTCCATGTGGTAATAGAACAATCCTGTCTGGCACTCCTGTCACACCAGGGCTAACGAACTTTAATGCTTTTCCACCTATCTGGTCTATTTTATTTTTAAGTCTTTTTTCAATTTTACTTTCTTGCAAGATATCACCTTCTTAATTTTAAGTGTGAACACTGTGAACAATTTTTCTATATATATATATATCCGTGTATTAGGCGTGTATATGTATATACGTATACGCCTAATTATATAAATACTACTTATATATTATTTTTTGTTCACATTGTTCACATTAGGCTTTAAACCCTTGGTATCACTAGCTTTATAGTGTGAACAAATGCGTGAACAAAGCAAAATTTTATGTTCACATTGTTCACGTTGGTAAAAACTGTAAAATATTACTTTGTTCACACTTATTCACGTATAAAAGCTCTTTGAGTTCCATAAATTTTACCAAATCGTAATCTACCCTCATAACTTTTCCATCCTTCAATCCCTTTGAGAATATCATTAATTTCTCTTGACTGCATAGGATTAAGCTGTTTAGGATCACCATTAAAAAGCTCTACCCATATTTCCATAACACAAGTTTTATCTCGCCTAATATTGCCCTCTGGAATGTCCCCAAAATCCGAGCCCTGAATATAGCTTCTTTTCTCGGAAATGCTTAAATTATACCAATTATCAGTGATAGGCTTATTTAAATATTCTTCAATTAATCCAGCCTTTGCACTTTCTTCTGAATGAGAATCTTGCTGTCTTTCAGCTTCCTTTAATTCCTCTTTATTTAAATGTAATGGTTCTTTATTATTCCATAGCTCTACAGCCTCAGCCCATATCTGATCTATTTCATTATCAAGGTCCCCATACACTTTTTTAGTAGTTTTCTGGATTCCTACATCTATTGGCCAAAATCTTCTATTACCTGTTTTATCTCTTAAAAATTCTCTATCATTAGTGGTACCAATAAATATGCATTGCCTTGGAAAGCGACTTGTTCTTCTTCCATAAGCTACTCTATAAATGTCCTCAGTCTTAGATAAGAAATGTTTTGTAGCTTCGATGTCAGCTTTCTTTGTGGCCATCATTTCTCCCATTTCCAGGAGCCATACACCTTGAAGCTGTTCATATGCTTCTTTACCACTAACAGTTGTTAAGCTATCAGAATACCACTCCATACCAAGCTTTTTTATAATGGTACTTTTATATATGCCCTGTGGACCTGAGAGTACTGGCATGTTATCAAATTTAATACCAGGAACAAAAATTCTTGCTACTGCTGCAACTATTATTTTTCTCGTTACAGTTCTTACATATGAATTATCTTCCGCACCTAAATAGTCTATAAATAAAGTACTTACTCTCTCTTTACCATCCCATACTAAGTTATTTAAATATTCTTTCACTGGATGGAATGAATGCTTTTCAAAACTTAATGCTAGAGCATCAGCACATTTTGCAGTACTTGAAATGCTATAATATTTTTCAATAAATTCTCTAAGTCCACTATCATCAGTATCATTCCAATCTGATTTATTATTTTTACTTCTCCATGGAAGCTGGCCAATGACTACAGCTCTATTGGAAAATTCATTGTAGGCTATCTTTCCTTTAAGCAGTGGTTCATTTTCTATTATTAATAAAAAGTTGCTTATTGTACTTCTAAGCTTTCCCTGTTCTGTATAAGTAAGTTCTTTAAGCCACTTCGTGTCTATATCTACATCAGTTTCAACTACTCCAAAATCCTCCTGGGCCTTTTCAAGCTTTTCTCTGCCTAGAGTCTCCATTACTTTTTCATTATTACTTGCAAACTCACTCATTCTAGTAAATGACGGTAGTCTATTAACTGGTGTATCTGCCTTGGCTTCATCATCTAAAGAACTAAATTTATGAATTCTTACTAAATCAAAGGCATTACACAAAATTCCGCTTGTAGGATCCGTACCATGATGGCTAAAACTAAATTTATCTTCATAAACTACAACTCCACCAGTGGTACTTCCTTCTGAATAGGTATATCTGGTTTCATCAGTACCAGGTACATATATTTCATTTAAAAATTCTCCTATAGCTTCAGTTATTGTGTAGGTCCTGCAGAATGCACCAATGACCCCCTTCTTTTCTAAAGGATCTTCCTGCTTCTTTATTGCACTTGTAATCTTTGCCCTAGCTCTGCTACTCTCTGGCCAATAACTAACATCTTGCCAACCAAAAGTATATCTTGCGAGTACTTCATCCGGATTAAGCCATTGCAGGTCCTGTACTTTAAAAACATATTCTCCATCACTTGAAGTTGATGGCCAATACATAAGTCTTGATGGTTCATAAGTTGTATCGTCAAACTGATCTATTCCTAAATCATCTGCAACCATTCTACTTACTGCCTGATATTCGTCCGGAAGTACTGGTCTACTTAATGGAATAACTAGTCTTAATCTTTGATTATCCGGTGCATGTGTATGAGTTGAATACATTGTAACCGAGAAGTCCCATAGAAGCTCTATAGAGCTCCATATATCACCTTTAACATAATCCAAGTCTAATGTTAATAAAGTTCTGTTAGCAACGTTCTCAGCTTTTCTGCGGCCATTCTTTAAGCTTCCACCTACAAAGCCACCAACATCTTTAAGATTATCCCTCTCTGTCTTAGGAAGCTTCTTATATTCTGCATAAGTCTCAGGTGTTCTTGTAGTGGTTGAAAGCTTTTTAATTAAGTCAGAATACATAATGGTTTTGTTCTTCCAATGGGTTTCTTTTTTACTTTTTCCGGTGGCTAGAGTAATAGATCCATCATGTTTAATTTTTGTAATTATTAGTGTATCTTCTTTTTTATATTCCACATTACCCCCCCCTCACACATGAGTGTTTATTTTGCTAATCTTTATATTTAGGCAATACTCCTTTAATAATCCATTGAATGCCCCAGCATAGTCTAAATACTTCTTCTCCTTTATAAGTAACCTGTAAATCAAGTCCTATAATTATAAAACTGATTACTGCGGCATTAAAAAATGTTTCCATGGCATTCACCTTTCTTCTTCTATATCAAAATCACTTATATGCGATTGACTTACATTGCCTCGGTTTGCTTCTTCAATTAAGCCCCAATCTATTTCCGTTATCTCTAATTTACTACCATCTTATAATACAAGCTGCATACCTTCGATATCATCAAATACTATATCTGTTGCTTTTTCTTCATTCTCAGATTTAACCATAAAACTAATTCTTGCGGCTAAACTTACACCACCGTAAAATTCTTTCATAATCATTCCGCCATTTCATTTGTGGTATAATCAATTATTTTTCAACGTAATTTTCTATATTCTTGATTATCATATTAATGCTACCATCACCATTATCTTTGATTTCAAATTTATTGATATCCTTATAGGCATCATCTGTTATGCTTAAATCTATATCACTGCTTACTTTGATTTTTAATTTACTAAGCTTTTTCTCCAAGTATTCTTTATCAATTTCAATATTTTCTAAGTCCCTATCCTGCATATAAGCTATAAAGTTTTCTTGATTTTCTTTAAAAGGTAGTAATTTCTTTGCCAATTCATAAATATCTATTTCATCATTAGTGTTTAATGCAAACTTTATATTGCTTCTTAATTTTTCAGCTTTTACTGCTTCATTTTTAAAGTTACTCCTGGTCCAGATCTCTACAGCATTTAAAAATTGCTTTGTTTTATCTCTATCATTTTCAACTAAATAGCCTTTTAGAAATTTATCTACAAAATAATTTTTATCATATTCGTCTGAATCCTTAAGGTATTCTTTATCAAATACTAACAAATCATATTCCTGGTTTTCTCTTACAGGTTTAATAAATGCAGCCTTTTGTATCTTCTTTTTATCCGGAAGAACTGTTTTTATAGATGTTAGTTGTACTCCAACATTATCATCTACTAAATCAATATGATGTGTGTATTGTTTGATATAATCTATTTTTAGTATCCCAATCATTGGGCCATATTCAGTACTAAAAGAAACTACTAAAAGGTCACATGAGGGAATAGTATTTATTTGATTCATAAAATGAAATAAGCTTTTTGCTATAATAGATGATGAAGGTAATATATTAACTCTCCCGTCTAAATAACGTTGACATGTATCTTTTATTATGTTTTTTTTATCCATAAATTTAGCATATCTTAAATTATCATCTTTAAGTACTCTCTCTATATGACTTAGAATAAATCTATATGAATCCTCATTAATATCCAGCTGATAATTATTCAAGATAGGTTCATCTGCATTATTATCTAACACGTGAAGCACTGCTTCATTTATACTTATATCTCTAATTTTATCCATTTTACACTCTCCTTTTAATCTTTCATATAATAACTACATTCATATCCATCAGCTTTAAGTGGAAGTCCTGGAGCCCAGTCTATTGGTTCTCCAAATATCTTATTGACTTCTTCTATAGCTCCATAGTCCTTAGGTACATCCATTATAATTTCATCATGTACATGCATTACTATTGGATATCCTGCTTTTTCAACTTTAAACATAGCTTCAGCAAGACAATCTCTTGCAGTAGCCTGAACTATATTTTCCACTAACTTAGGGCCATAGGTATCTATTCTTTTCCACTGTTTACTTGTTTGTTCCATACCTTCATAAGTTATCTTATCCCCACTAAACTTTTCATGAGGTTCTATCTTAGGTCTTATATAAGATAATCTTCTACCAGAAGGTAACTGTATAAATAAAACCCCTGGATCATATATAAACTTAATTCCATGCTGTAAAGTTACTGTAGTTCTCTCTTTGATAGCCTTTTTAGCTGCTTTGTCACAATCCCACCAAAAGGTAGTTATATGAGTATTAGCATTTCTCCAATGCCGCACAAGCTCTGGAAGTTCTTCTTCAGGAATACTCTTTTTCTTATCCATAGATGTGAGAGCTCCTACACTTCCACCATACCCAAGTGCAAGTTCTGCTATTTTTCCCTTTTGTCTAAGGTCAGAACCTTTCTTGATGCTATCTATGGGTACTTTAAACATTTGACTTGCTGAAGCTTCATATATCTTCCCATGAGTTTTGAAAACTTCAAGTCTCCATTGTTCTCCTGCAAGCCATGCTATAACTCTAGCTTCAATAGCACTAAAGTCAGCTACCATGAATCTATTTCCTTCTCTAGGCACAAAAGCTGTTCTTATAAGCTGTGAAAGAGTATCTGGAATACTATCATATAAAAACTCTACATCATCAAATCTACCTTCCCTTATGCAGTTTCTGGCATCATCTAAATCCGGTAAATGGTTCTGCGGTAGATTCTGTACTTGAACTAATCTTCCTGCCCATCTTCCTGTTCTATTAGCACCATAAAATTGCAATAAACCATGAGCTCTACCATCTTTACACCTAGCTCTCTGCATAGTTTCATATTTTTTAATACTTGTTTTGGCCATAAGCTGCCTTAACTCTAAAATTCTCTTTACTTTTTCATCATTAGATTCTTCTAAAAGTCCTGGAATACTGTCTTTTGTAAGACTTGTAATTTCATGGCCAACTCTATCACCAATCCATTTTTTTAATTGAGCTGCACTATTGGGGTTTCTAAGCCCTGTTAATTCTATAGCTTCAATTTTAAGTTTTTCAGTGTATTTTGTGTCACATTCTATAGCTTTTTCTATCAATACTAAATCAGTGCCAACACCTCGGTCATTAATCTTTTGGTCCAGTTCCCATAATTTCTGTTCCTTATCTAGTGTTTTATACCTAGATAGTTTATTTCTTATACCCCTTTCAACTTCAACGTCTTGTTTACAATATAATTTAAAAGTTTCCCACTTCTCCGGTGCATGTTCTGGAAGGTTTCTAGTTCTTCCACCATTAGACTTAGTTGGCTTACATGGTTTACAGAAATATTGTATTAAAGCTTTACCTTCTTTCATTTTCTGCTTATCTTCTGGAAAATGCATTGCCTTACCTACCATATCAAGTGAACCAGGTAATCCCATAGTATAGGCTTTTACCATAGTACATTGCCATTGCTCCGGCAGACAATTTATTAGTATAAAATCATTACTAATAGCGTTTCTTTCAAAATTAGCATTAAAAGCAGTCTTTATAATATCCGGATTCTCAAGAGCTTCTATTACCCTATCCGGTAAATCTTCACCACTCATTAAATCTACAAGTTGAACTGGTTCATCATTGAAAGCATAAGCAAATAGCATTATTTCAAAAGCTGGGGACTCACAATATTTGTAAGCCCCAACATTCTTAATATCTAAATCACTATATGTTTCAACGTCTATAGCTAACGTATCCATCATATTAACCTAAGAAATCATCTTCAGCAGATTCTACAGCGTCAAAATCATCTTCGGCTCTAGTGAATCCTCCTAATGGATCTCCATCAGCTAATTTTTGAACATTCCCAAGTCCGCAAGCTACCCCTTTATTTCCTGAAGCACTGTATGGGTAAAAGTTAAGTGTTAATCTACCATAGCAGCCACTATATACTTCTGTAGCATCAAGTATTGGTTGTACACTTGCATCTACTACACCCGGTTTATTTTTGCTGTTAGCATTTAAGAAGTAGCAACCTGTATAAGCTTCATCATCAGGTCTTTCACTATCCCCATCTCTAAGAGGTGTTTTAAGATTAGGCGGTACTTTTCCTCCCCATTTAACTTTTCCTTGCTCCTTAACTTCTGCTACAGCTTCCTTGATAGCTTTTAATGTTTCTGTATCAGTCTTAGGTATAATTACACTTACACTGTACTTTGGTTCATTTCCTTCTATAGCATGAGGCTCAAATAGGTGTGCATAGCTTAATCTAACCTTTCCTGTAGTTACTTTTGTTCCATTTCTAGTTGCTTTAATATTTGACATAATTATCTTCTCCTTTATATTTGAATTATTTAACTTCTTAGTCTATATACGTACATCTGTTATTGTGAAAAAAGAAACATGTAGGGTCATTACATTCTTCACAAGCTTTAAAATTAATCTTTCACTTTTCTTTAACTTCTTGAAAATCTGCCTTGGCAGAATTAAATACTGGTCTTTTATCGTCTTCATTCACAAGCACTGGTTTTCCTGGTGGCTTTACAATAAACTCACCTACAAGCTCTGTAAGTTTTTTCTTACCAACTAATTTCTCCATATTGGTTAGTCCTTGAAGTTCCTTTGGTTTATAAATTTTATCTTCTTTATACTCATTATTGAGAAGTATTTCAGCTACCTTTTCAGTATCTGTATACTTTCTATTACTTCTACCCTCAACTATCTTCCAGCCTTCATAATTGGCCCCCTGTAAAGCTTGGTCTAAAGCATATTCTTGTATATCTTTTGCCCACTTAGATAGTTCTTCAGCTTTACCTAAGATATCTGCAATATCTTTGTCACTTAAGGTATCACTAGTTCTAAATTCATACTTAGCTAATTCCAGGTTCTTATCAGCTCTGGCCTTGCATACTGTTTTAGCTCTGCAAAATCCGCAGTGTTCTCCGGCACAAAATTCTCCTTCACCATTAAATGCAAGTTGTGCAGTAGGTTTTACAAATTCTTCTGCCCATTCTATAAGTTCATCTGCTGATATTTCATCAGTACTTATAGAATCAAGTCTAGGTTGGATAATAGTCATTTTTACATTCTCAATATCATACAAGAAACCAAACTCTGCTATAGCTCCTAAAGCGTATAATCTCATTTGTTTATTCCCTATAGCTGATACTGGAACACCTTTTCCATACTTCAAGTCACATATTTCCATAGTTCCATCTGCAATTATTACAAAATCACCAGTTCCAAATCCTTCAGGTACCCATTCACTAAAATCAAGTCTTTGTTCTATCTTAAATAATGCATCTTTTGTCTTTGCCTTAGCTTCGGATACCTTCTCTAAACATGTATTAACATAAGTTTCTACATAGTCAGGCATATCAGCTGTATAAAGTTCATGTGATTCTATCTTTTTAATTTCTGAGTTTAATTTCCTTTTATTTATTTCACCTAAGCTGTGCTTTAAATTAATTTCCCCAAGTTCATGTGCAAGAGTTCCTTCTGCTGCATATGGACTGGTCCTATTTTCAAATTTCTGTTCAAGTCTCGCACAAGGAGGACATGCCATCCACCTTGATGCAGAGCTTGCACTTAATATTGCATGCTGTGCCATATTATAATAATCCCTCCGCTTCTTTATAAACTGCTGCATAATCTTCTTCTTTTATATCAGGTACTTTACTAGCACCATACTTCTTAGTTAATTCTTTAGCTTTACTAGCTTTACCAGACTTAACTAATTTTCCAAATATACCCCTAACCATTTCCTTTGTAATCTTAGGCTCTTTAGAATCTTCTTTTGTATTTTCTGTAGGCGCTTTATCTTCTTTTGCATCTACCTTTGGGGTAACATCTTTTTTATCATCTTCCTTTTCAGGTGAATGTAATTGAACTGGATTAGTTAATTCCACATCATCATTAGCTACTTTGTTTTCTACCTTTTTACTAGCTCCAACTTGCTGTGATCCTGCACCTTTAGTTATTTGTGATACTGTTTTAGTACCAAAAGTACTTATAAAGCTTAATAATTCCTCGTTTGAATTGAACTCTGCTACAATTTTCATATTTTCTATTCCTCCTAAATTTTTAATTTTCTGTTTTATCCTAAGAAATCATCCTCTACAATTTCTATAGACTGTAAATCTTTTAATACTTCATGTAAAAGATCACTTTCCTTTACATCTACGGACCAGCTCTTGGTTAATCCATTATTTCTACCACTTTTACCACTGAAATAAATTGATATTGTTAAGTTAGTTGTTAGTGGTAGAAACTCAAAAGATACATCTTGTTCCTGGGTAGTTGTAATTTTAATACCCTTAAACATAATTTCTTGAACTATTTTTAAATTTTCCCCCATTGGACACAACTCTTTAATACGTAAAATCCTTTTTTATTCTTATTGGTAATACTACTCCTATAAACTCATCATCTTTAAATATTCCTATGGGTGTAGTATTACTGGTAAATCTCAACTCTGTCCCAAGCTTTTTAAAATAGCTGTAATAGTTATAGTTAATACCAATATCCCCTATTTTAGTGTTTAAAACTATTATTGAATCTTTAGCTAATAGCTGATATTTCACACCATCATCAGAGCATTTATATTGGTCTGAGTCTTTCAAATGTTCAAAAGTATTTTCCTTTATTTCCTTGATTTCTGATAGCTTATTAATTCTATTTTTAAAACCTTTGGTTGCAAATACTTCTTTTAGAAAGAGGTATTCAGTTCCTATAAAATTAACGCCATTAATCTTTGTTCTTAGACCCCTATAGTGTGCCTTAACAACTTGTGCTACAGTAACCTTTTTTAATGGTATTTCAGTAGTGTTCATTTAATCAAAACCTCCTAAAAATAATTTTTCCTCATAAGCTTCAACATCTACTTTCTGAACAATTCACTTAGATGCATTTTTAACATGTTGCTTATTATTTGAGTACCTTGAAAAATAACCTATGGAATAGGACTTGTTAGTTGGTACTACTAATACATCACCTTCTTTTAAATCTTCTATATCAGTGAAATATGAGTATTCCATGTATTCCTGGTAGCCTTGAAATTTAATTAATGCTACTTTATCTTTCAATTTTGACCCCCCTATTAAAATTTGACTTTTGACCTACTTTATATTAAGATAGGTCTGACGATTTTTATTTATTGGCTACTTTTGTAGCTCTTTTTTTGTTCATAATTATTCTTCATTTTCTTAAGACTTCTTTGTATAAGTCTGCTGATGTAAGATTGAGATATTCCAAGTCTTTTACTAATCTGTCCTTGATTTAACCCTTTAAAAAACATACAAGTTATTACATCTTTTTCTCTTTCATTTAAAGAATTAAGAAGTATTCTTATCTTTCCTGGTAAATTCTCTCTATCAATCTTATCCAGTATCATTTCTTCATAATTTATTTCATCAGTTATAACCTCACTTAGTGTTAAATCATTACCGTCAAAATCAACATGTATAACTGTTTCCATACTTTTATTACTGTTATACTTTCTTTGTCTACGGTTAAACATTAGAATCTCATTATTAACAACTCTGCCAAGGTACGTCATAAAGATAAACCCTTTGTTGATATCATAGCTTTTATAGGTTTTAATAAGCCCTACACTAGCAACCTGGAATAACTCTTCATGTTCATAGGTGTTATCCCATTTCTGCACTAATCTGTGAAGAAACCTCTCATACTGCTTGAAAACTTCTTCTAATGTCATAGGTTTACTAATTTTAGTAGTAAGTTTAATCATCTTAGTGCATGGCATTGTATTTCTCCTTTGTTCTTAACCCCCCCCTTATATGCCTTTCTGCTTTATTTATAGCCAAAATCTCATGTACCTCAGCGGCAATTTTAGGGTTTATTACGGGTAATCTTTTTACAAGATCATTGTGTACTGTACTTTTACTTATAAAAAATTTCTTTGCAGCTTCTCTAATAGTAGATTTTGACTTAAGCATATACTCTGCTACTTCTAAAGCTCTGCTTCTAATGTGATCTGCATAATTTTCATTAATCATATTTAATCCTCCTCATCTAAACTAGGTTCAACATATCTTCCATCTGTAACAACCAAAGCTAAACCATCATCATTAAATACCATTGCAGCGCCTAAAGTTATTACTTCACCAACCTCATATTTCATTAATCTCACCTCCTTTCAAGTGAATCTAGTAGCCTATTGGATTCTATAATCTGTTTTTTATGAGTAAATATTAATTGATTAATGCCCTTACAATAATTTTTGTGCTCAATTAATTCCTTTAAGTTGTAATTAAGCTCTTTAGCAAAAGCTCTTATTTCTTGTCTAACTACTTTGAAAGATACTTTTCTAAAACTTGCCTTAAGATCATCTTTAGCAATTTGATTAATAACCTTTTGGTATTTGTTCAAGTTATCACCTCATTACATTTTTACTAACGGTTTCTACAATTTTTTGCACAAGCCCAATGCTCCTGGAGCTGTTCTCGGAAGTCTTTGATACTTGTCTTTAAAATTACATTTATCTTTTAATTCACACTTCCAGCACTCACATTTTTTATCTTCATTTTTATAAACATCTATCATTTATTTCTCACCTTCCTTTTACTTTTTTGCCATTGGCGGCACTCTAAGAAATGAATTTAATATTTTTTGTAATAATATTCCATATAGAACATAGAATATATTGAGAAGTGTTTATGCCTGTCTTAAAAGAAGTTTTTATAAAAGGCTTTTCAGCCTTAAATAAAATTAGCAATAATATTTTTCTTTGAAATACTTGATAGGCACCCTCCCAGCGATAGTAATATAGCCTTTTTCTTTAAGTTCTTTGTTTAGCTGTTGGATAATTTTATAAGCTTTAGTTGAAGATACATCTAAAATCTTTTGAACATCATCAACTCTGTAAAAGCTTGACATTCAATGTCCTCCTTTCCTAATTCCTCATTTTGATTTTTTTCGCATTATATGCGACAAAGTGATTAAAAAAAATTGCATTTGCTTCCTCTATGGATAAATTCAATTCATTAATTATCTGAATAGCTTCTTTAATGGAAATATTTTCTCCGTCATTTCTAAACTTTCTGTATAAGGTTGATTTGTTTACTCCAATAGCTTTTGCTAAATCTTCAACATTTCTTCCCTTTTCTACTATTTTGCCTTTTAATTTATTAATATTAGGCATATACTTCACACCTCTTTTCTTTGTCGCATTTAATGCGATTTATTGATTTAATAATACATCTGCTTTTCTTAATAGTCAATACTTTTTTTGCATTTTAAGCGATTTTTTTATTTTTTATTATATTTATAGTTGCATATTTGCGAAAATAATATATAATATACTTATAACAGAAAAAGGAGAAAAAACATGAATATAGGCGATAGAATAAAACAAAGAAGAAAAGAGCTGGATTTATCCGTTGATGATATTGCAAGTAAGCTAGGGAAAAATAGGGCTACTATATATAGATATGAAAGCAACGATATAGAAAACTTACCAATAACCATACTTGAGCCTTTGGCCATAATTTTAGAAACAACCCCTGCACATTTATTAGGATTAGATAATAATAAAATTAATACAATCAAAACCAAATTTTCACCTGAAGAAAATACAATAATAAGTAAATATAGAATTTTAGATACCAAAGGTAAACATACAGTTAACACCATTTTAGATATGGAATATAACAGATGTAAAGAAGACCAATCTACCCCTCTTGCAGCACATGACAGAGAAGATATAAAAGTCTCTGAACAAGACAAGCAACATGATATAGATATCATGAAAAATGATAATGAGTGGTAAAATATATATGTTCGTTTGAAGGGAAGATGTTACTTGAAATATGAAAACTTACTTAAAAAATGTGATAATTTAAATTTAAATGTTAAAGAGAAAGATCTTAGAGCTAGAGATGGAATGTGCTATGGAAATAGAATAGCTATAAGAAGAGGATTAAAGTCGGATAAACATAAATATTGTGTTCTACTTGAAGAACTTGGACATTATTATACTACCTATGGGGATATAACAGATCAAAAAGATATAAGAAATAGAAAACAAGAAAAACGTGCTAGGAATTGGGGATATAAAAATTCAGCAGGAATAGTTCAGTTAATAAGTGCATTTGAAAAAGGCATACAGGGAAGATATGAATTAGCTGAATATCTAGAAGTAACAGAAGATTATTTAGAAAATGCTATCCTATACTATAAGGAAAAATATGGTCTGTATTATGAGATAGATAATTACATAGTTTATTTTGAGCCAAGCTTATATATTATGAAAGCATTTAAATAATAACAAAAGGAGGTGGTACATATGTAGTATGTATATTTTTTTACTTTTTATCAGAACATATGTTTGTATTGAGCTTTAAGGAGATGATTTTATGCCAACCTACAAAGATGAGAAAAGAGGTACCTGGTACTGTTCTTTCTATTACACTGATTGGACAGGAGCTAAAAAAAGAAAGAAGAAAGAAGGATTCAAAAAAGAAAGTGAAGCAAAAGCTTTTGAAAGAAAGTTTTTAGAAAAGCAACAAAATAATTGTGATATGAGCTTTGAAACTCTTGCTGATTTATATCTAGAAGATGTTACAACTAGAGTAAGACCAACTACTATGAAAACTAAAAAATTTATAATAGATACTATCATAAGTCCCTATTTTAATAAAATAAAAGTAAATGAGGTAACCCCTAATAGTGTAAGGAAGTGGCAAAATGAGATGATAAAAAAAGGGTATTCACAAACATATTTAAAAACAATAAACAATCAGATACGTGCGATTTTTAATTTTGCTATCAAATATTATAATTTAGATAGTAGTCCTGCTCTAAAGGCTGGACCAATGGGGAAAAAAGATGCTGAAAGCATGAAATTTTGGACAGTAGAAGAATTCAAAAAGTTTATTCAATTTGATGATAAATCAGCTTCTGAATTGGCTTTTAAAATTTTATTTTGGACAGGAATGAGAAGCGGTGAACTTATGGCTCTTACATTTAAAGATGTGGATTTAAATAATAAAACTATAAATATCAATAAGACATGTACAAGGCTTAATAGAAAAGATATTATAAGCGAGCCCAAAACCCCTAGGAGTAAACGCAAGATATCAATATCTGAATCTCTATGTAAAGATATAAAAGAATATAAGGATAACATATATGGTATTAAGGAAGAAGATAGGATTTTCAATTTTACAAAATCTTTTTTAACATATGAAATGAGAAGAATAAGTAAAAAAAGTGAAGTAAAAAGAATTCGATTGCATGACTTAAGACACTCTCATGCCTCTTTACTTATCGAACTCGGTTTTACCCCACTGTTAATTGCTGAAAGACTTGGGCATGAAAAAGTAGAAACAACACTGAACACTTATTCACACCTGTACCCTAATAAAGGTAAAGATATTGCTAATAAACTTGATGATCTATATTAGTACGTTTTTGGTACGCTTTATAATTTAAAATCTCGTAAAGCATTGATATGTGTATAGTTCTAAAATTTTTCTTATTCCTCTCTGTGGATAATATCAAGTCTTCCAAATTTACTAAATTGACCAAGCCAAGCAAGTTTCACTGTCCCAGTAGGACCATTTCTCTGTTTTGCAATAATACATTCTGCTACATTTTTATCCTCGGTTTCCTTATTATAATATTCATCTCTATATAAAAACATAACAAGATCTGCATCCTGCTCTATTGATCCAGATTCTCTAAGATCTGACAACATAGGCCTGTGATCTGTTCTCTGTTCAGGTGCACGAGAAAGCTGTGAAAGTGCTATAACAGGACACTGCATTTCTTTTGCTAATGCCTTAATAGATCTTGATATTTCTGATACTTCCTGCTGTCTGCTTTCACCACTTCCTGACATAAGCTGAAGATAATCTATTATTATCATATCTATACCATGTTCTATTTTTATTCTTCTGCATTTAGAACGCATTTCCATAACAGATATACCTGCAGTATCATCTATATAAACTTTTGCTTCCGCTAAAGGTCCAGATGCCCTAGCTATATTATCCCAATCACTATCTTCAAGATTTCCGGTTCTAAGTTTCAACATATCCACATTGGCCTCAGAACACAAAAGTTTATAGGCTAATTGTTCCTTTGACATTTCAAGAGAAAATACCACTATACTTTTTGAAGCTCTAAGCGCTGCATATTCAGCTAAATTAAGAGCAAAGGTTGTTTTTCCCATAGATGGTCTCGCTGCAATAAGAATCATATCACCCTTTTGAAAACCTGATGTCTTTGCATCCAATTCAGGAAAACCAGAAGGCACACCTGTTACTTCTCCTTTATTATTATAAAGTCTTTCAATTTCTAAAAATCCTCTTTCTAGAACTGTACTTAATGACTCAAAATCACTGCTCACTGTATTTTGTGCTATATCAAATATTCTCTTTTCAGCAGAATCTAAAACCTTTGGAACATCGTCTTGTTGATTATAACTTTCCTCAATAATTTCTGTTGAGGATTTAATGAGCCTTCTTAAAATTGATTTTTCCTTAACGATATTGGTATACGAAGTTAAATTTGCTGTAGAAGGCACTGAATTACAAATTTCTGTGATATAAGTAATACCACCTGCCCCCTCTAGCTTTTCTGTAGACCTTAAATGTTCAATAAGAGTTATCATATCTACAGGTATATCTCTTTGATAAAGATCTATTATAGAATTAAAAATTAATTTATGATTTTCTCTATAAAAGTCATCTCCTCTTAAAATTTCAGCTGCTTCAGCTATAGCGTTTTTATCCAGTATCATTGATCCTAGTACAGATTGTTCTGCTTCTATATTCTGTGGTAAACTTCTAAGAGGTGCTGCCATTTATCTCATCTCTCCTAAATTTTTCAAAATACTATATCCATAAGTTCTTCTATAGTTTCTACCGGTCTTACTTCAATGTCATTTAATCCTTTTGGTACTTCTTTAAAATTACAACTTGGTACTATAACAAGTTTTACGCCTTTTCTTCTTGCACCATATATCTTTTCGAATATTCCACCTACAGGCTTAATCTTGCCTCTTAATGATATTTCTCCAGTTATTGCTATATCCTGTCTTATAGGTCTCTCTAAAAGAGCGCTTATTATACAAACAGTAATAGCAGCACCTGCTGATGGACCGTCTATTTTTCCACCACCAATAAAATTTACATGTATATCATAATCCTTTATATCTTTATTAGTGATTTTTCTTATAACAGAAGCTGCATTAAATACAGAATCTTTCGCCATACTTCCTGCAGTATCATTAAACCTAACTACACCATTTCCTTTTTTCTTAGCTGAAAATACTGATGCTTCTATTTCAATTGTAGACCCTACATATCCACTTACTCCTAAGCCATAAACATGACCTAATTCAGAATTATTATTTTTATCGATAGTCTCATAAGGAATAAGTCTACTTATAGATATTACTTCTTCCAAATCCTTTTTAGTTATATTTATTTTATCTTTTGAATCCAAATTTCTATTATTATATAAAACATAACCATATACATCTGATAAGATATTAATTGCTCTTCTTCCCTCTATAGTATAAGTACTTATAAGTTCAGGTACTCCTTCTTCTAAATCTACATTCAGTTTTTTACTAGCATTAATTACTATATTCTGTATATCTTTTGAAGACAAAGGCTCAAAATAAACTTCTGTACATCTTGATCTAAGTGCAGGATTAATTTCAGAAGGCTGTCTTGTAGTAGCTCCAATTAAAACAAAATCTGCAGGAGCTCCTTTTTCAAAAAGATATTTTATATATTTAGGTACATTTTCATCGTCTGGATCATAATAAGATGATGAAAATTCTACTCTCTTATCTTCTAATACCTTTAACAATTTATTTTGAAGAATATTATCTAGTTCTCCAATCTCATCTATAAATAATACCCCTCCATGGGCATCTGTAACCAGTCCGGTCTTAGGTTCTGGAACACCTATTTCAGCTAATTCTCTTTTACTTCCTTGATATATTGGATCGTGAACTGATCCTAAAAGAGGATTGGTAATTTCTCTTGGATCCCATCTTAAGGTAGTACCATCAACTTCTATAAATTTTGAATCTTCCCCAAAAGGTGTATATTTTAACTTTTTTGCCTCATTAAGAGCAATTCTGGCTGCAGTTGTCTTACCAACTCCAGGTGGCCCGTATAGAATAATATGCTGAGGATAATTAGAAGCAATTTTTGATAATATAGCTTTTATTGCTCTCTCCTGTCCTATGATTTCTGAAAATGTTTCTGGCCTTAATATTGATTGTATATTTTTATTAATCTTTTTTGAATCTAATTTTTTTAAATACTCAAATCTTTCTAAAGTCTTAGCATTTTCAGGTCCCTTCTTTTTTTTAATTATACCCATCTTTACTTCTTCTATATACTTTTCTTGTTTATCCATTAAAACTTGTTCAACTTCAGCTTGTAATCTATTCTCTATATACCTTTTTGCTACATATTCAGAAATATGTTTATTGGTAGTTTCTAAAACTTCTTTAGCATTTTTCTCTGATGGAATAGTATCTACTCCATCATCATCACAAACTATTTTATTCAATGCATATAATTTTTCATATAACTTATCACTTTTCATAAACTTTTCAAGTTTATATTTAACTACTCTAGAATTAATTGTACTTTCATCAAATACGCTTTTTAATGTCTTTAACATTATATTTACTTCTGTATCTAATTGCATATCATCTATTTTATTTTCATCTTTACTATTGGAATCAAACTGCAACTTCAATATTTTATCCTCCCTACTGTTCAACTATAAGCACTTTTATTTTAGTAGATACTTCAGGATAAATCTTTAATTCAATTTCATAGTTTCCCAATTGTCTTATGGAATCTGTAACTATTTTCTTTTTATCAATATTTACTTTAAATTTATTTTTTATTTCTAAGGATATATCTTTGCTTGTTATTGCTCCGAAAAGCCTTCCACCTTCACCAGCTTTAGCAACTATTTTTAGTTCCTTACCTTTTAATTCTTCCGCCAATTCTTGTGCGGCTTCTGTCTCCTCTAATTTCTTTTTTCTAAGAGCCTCATTTTTTTGATTTAGTATGTGTAAATTAGTGTCATTAGCTTCTTCTGCTAATTTCTTAGGAAATAAAAAATTTCTTGCGTATCCATCAGATGCATTAATAACCTCACCTTTTTTACCTGTTCCCTTTATATCTTTTAATAATATAACTTTCATTATTATTCATCCTTCCTTAAATAGTCTTTAATAGATTTTTCTAATTTTTCAACAGAATATTCAATAGACTTTTTGTAATTATTTTCTAAAATATTATTTTCTGATGAAAGTTTTATATTTGAACCTGCCATAGTCATATGGCCACCTCCACCAAGAGACTCCATTATAAGCTGAACATTTATATTTCCAAAAGATCTCCCGCTTATAAATACCATATCCTTAATTTTAACTAATACAAATGAAGCTTCAATACTTTTAATATTTAAAAGTTCATCTGCTGCCTTAGCTGCTAATATATTATCTTCCACTTCCTCAGGACATACTGCTATAGCTATATTACCTTCTATAATTTTTGCTGATTTTATAATTTCAGATTTTTTAATATAGTTTTCAAGATCAGTTGAAAATAGTTTTTTAACATCGATGGTATCTGCCCCATTTTTTCTAAGATATGCAGCAGCCTCAAAAGTTCTAACTCCTGTTTTAAAATAAAAATTCTTAGTATCCACACAAATTCCAGCTAAAAGTACTTCAGCTTCTATGGGCTTCATTTTATAATCTTTACTCATATATTGTACCATTTCTGTTATAAGTTCAGAAGTGGAAGATGCATAGGGTTCAATATAACTAAGTGTAGCATCCTCAACTACATTGGCAGATTTTCTATGATGATCTATGATTACAACTTTTTTAAATTTTTTTAATATGCTTGTATTTTCTACATAATTTGAGTTATTTACATCAACTAATATTAATAGACTATCGTCGTCTATTAAATCCTCACAATCTATACTACTTTTTAGATTATTAGCATAATCTTTATCTTTTTTTAGTTTTTTATAAATATATTCTATACTATCATTTAAAGAATCAATTAGTATATAACTTTCTTTTCTAAAAATTCTAATGGCACTATATATACCTATGGCTCCACCAAAACAATCAATATCAGGATTGCTATGCCCCATTATAACTACATTACTGCTATCTTTTACAAGACCCACTAAAGATTGACCTATAATTCTCGCTCTCACTTTTGTCCTCTTCTCTACTTCTTTAGTTTTGCCACCATAAAATAGCATTTTATCACCGCTCTTTATAATAGCCTGATCTCCACCTCTACTCAGGGCAAGTTCTCTCACCGAAGCAGCAAAATTATAATTCTCGCTAGGTGTTTCTCCACCTCTTCCTATACCAATACTAAGAGTCACAGCTAAAGTATTGCCAGTATTTATTTCTCTTATAATATCTAAAATTTCAAAATTCTTTTTCATCTCTTTTTCTATATTTTTATTTTGAACAACTAAAACATATTTTCCAAGAGAATATTTTTTTAACATAGCATTAATACTCTGTGCATAGCTATTTATATTTCTTTCTATCTCTGCTATTAAAAGAGGTCTTTTGTCTTCTGGAGTACTTTTAACAACTTCATCTAAATTATCTACTTCTATAAGCACTACAGATTCTTTTATATTTTCAATTTCTTTAAGTAATTTATGCTTCACGCTAACATCATAAAAATATAACAAAATTATATTATCTTTTTCATCATCGCTATCAGTTTTTCCTATTGTACTTACAGAACTTGCATACATATCATAATATTTATTATGGATTTTAAGATCATTATAATTATTTTTTTTACCAGTTAAAATATCTTCTATATGAATATTTTTAATTATATCATCAATCTTTTTACCCAGCACATCTCTATTATCAACAATCATAGATAAATTCTGATTATACCAAAGAATATTTCCCTTATTGTTTATTATCATTAAAGGAAATGGTAATTTAACCAAAGTATTCTTTGTAGCCGAATCTAATTTAGATGAAAAATCTTCAATAAACTCTTTCCATTCATTTTTTTTAATTTTAATATTTTTTATATTATAAAAAGTAAGTATAAAAAAACCTAATAACGCTATAAATCCTACAGTATAGTGATTATATAGAAATATTATTATAATAAACACAGCTATTATTGCAATATACATAAAATTGCTAGTATAAAAATAATTATATTTATCTTTCATAACCTTCACCTAGATTTCCTAATTCTATTAGGATCAAGCTTTCTAGAATCTATTATAAGTTCTACTAGACCTATAATTATAAATACATAACTTATTACTAAAAATAATAATATTATAGTCATTACTATAAATATATTTGAAAATTTAAGCTTATATTTGAGAAAATAACTAATGGCAGCAATACCATTTATACTTAATATTACCACTAGTAATGAATAAGTTGAATAAAACAAATATTCTCCTACAATCATATTTCTACTTCTAAAAATTAAACCTAGGCATAACAGAATTATCATAAAAGCACCAATTAAATTTGGTATAAAAAAATAATTTATTCCTTTTAATTCCTGAATCTTAATTTTTATTTTTGAAAATATAATATATGTTATTTTATAATTAAAAAATGCAGATAATAATGACATTATAATTAAATAAAAGGGGGTCATCCATAATACTTGATTTACATTAATTGATTCTATACCAGCTAAAGCTCTTTCTACTTGCTCTTTATCCATGCCCATATTTATATACATATTTTTAGTAACATTTATGGAATCATTAATTTGATTTACCATATTATGAACCCAACCTACAAACCCACTTTTATATACTAATATGGTAATTAAAAAAACATATATTATATTAGTTATAATAAATGCCATTGTCAAAATTAATATTGATTGATAGGGTTTTTTATTAGTACCTATACAATATATAAAGGTTAATCCAACGATAAATATAACTGCTCCTAAACCCAATACAGTTATTGGATTTATAAGAATTAAACTGACTAAAAATCCGCATATACCGCCTAATAATGCATATTTTAATCCATTTCGTACATATATTAAAACCAATAATGTTGGTAAAAATAAATACGTAATTATTCTAATAATTGGTACATATACTGTTATAAACATGGTGACTATTAAAATTGCTGCCATTATAGCCGATTCTACTAATGCTCTTGTATTATAATTTTTATTTTGCATCTTGCCCTCCTAAACCTATATTATATGTCACCATTATTTTTAGTTATAGATTTAATTTCTATCCTTCAAGTGATTATATAATTTGCTTAAATCCTTTCCATCCTTTTCTATACCATCTTCTTCAATTATACCAAGTTTTAATTTTTTCTTCATTTCTTCATCAATTTCCAGATGTGAATACCCAAGTCTGCTACCAAGTACATACAATAATATTATTGCCCCGGAAATACATTCTAATATAGCATCTTGTGCTGCATTACTTCCTTTAGTAAAGAGTTTATATAAATCCCCTATTATACATATCAAATTAGCTTTTAATTCTTCAATTATCTTTACATCTGACATTATCTTAAAATCTTCTCTTTTCATGCGAGTAATCATCCCCTTCAAACCCTTTAATACTATTTTAGTGATTTTTTTATATTTATGCAACTTAAAGATATTCTATTTATAACTTAATATTAGTCAAATATAGTTTGTACTTTCATTAGTTCTGCTAATTCTAAATAACTTAAAAATATTTATATTCAAAGAAAGTATATTTTAAAATGTAAATCAAAATTATTATACCATTTAATCCCAAATAAACCAATAAAAATAAAGCAGCCGATAAAGTTACCAGCTGCTATTAAAAAAATTATATATTTATAATTAAAAATAAATTATTTTATATCTTCTTTTTTCTGTATATCTATTTTAAATATCTTCCATTGATTATTGACCTTTTTAAGATGTATTGTTCCAGTAGTTTTATTATTTTTAAAATCAGAATTATCTCTCTTTAAAATAGTTTGTATAAAACCTACCGCAGTATCCTTGTCTGATCCATCTTTATACTTATCAGCTTCTTCAAGATTGTAGTGCAAATCATATTTATCAAACATATCTAATTGTTCATCTTTAAATTTATTATAAGCTTCATTATCACTTTGATCTATTGTGCCCATATACTTATTTATATCTTTTTCATTTAAAGCTTGTATATTAGTATATATGGTTTCATAGATATCATCCTTAAACTCAACTTTTAAAATATCCTGATTGTTTATTTTCCAATCATTACCTACTCTTTTAAAATTATCTACATATAATGCTTTGCTATCTAGAAATCCAGGTCCTTTAATTTTACTAGTTGTTACTACATACTGTACTTGAGCCTCACTATTGGAACTGTTTAAAATTTGTGGATCAGATATCTCCTGCTTAACCTTAAAATTATAAAAATAATCTTTTTTATCTTCTTTCTCTATATTATACGTATCTGTATCCTTTACAAAATTACTTAAATAATCATTTATATTTCCATCATTTACTGCTTTAGTTTTATTTTTTATAACTTTTATTATAGCATCATTATTTGTATCGTTAACAGAACTTTCCTGATTTATAGACTGATTAGTACTTTTTCTAGTATTATTGCTTTCTGTTCCACATCCAGTTAAAGAAATAGTAATAATAGCCGCAATAATTATTATTAATTTTTTTTTCATTTTATCTCCCACCTATATTTTTATTTCATTTTAACTAATTATATTTAAATTCTATACAATACTTCAATAGTAATTTATGTCATACTCTTTATTACATCTCCTATAGTCTTAAATCCATCTTCTATCTCACTTTTAGAATTTCTAGCAATTCCCAATCTAAATGTATCTCTTCCTTTATCATCTATATAAAAAATATCCCCTGGAGTAAATATAACATTTTTAGTATAGCATCTTTTTAAAACTTCTCTTGAATTAATACCTTTTAATTTTACAAATAAATGAATTCCACCTTCCCCATATATATATTTATAGGGTATATATTTTTTAATACATTCTATAGCAAATTTATATTTTTCCTTATATTCTCTTTTAACTTTTTTTAGGTATTTCTCAAAACTGCCTTGCTTTAAATATTCATAAAAAACTGCCTGATCTAAAAATGATGTATGTATATTTCTGCTTCTCTTAACACTTTCCATAATTGAAATAAGTTTTTTATCAGCTAATATCCACCCAATTCTAAGCCCTGGAAATAAAATTTTAGAAAAGCTTCCCGCATATATTACTCCATTACCTTTATCTGAAATTGCAGCTATTGGAGCAATATGAGATCCACCATACCTTAGTTCCTCATTAAATCCATCTTCAATTACAGGAATATTATTTTTTTTTAATATATCGTAAACTTGTACTCTCTTTTGTGATGGCATTACAATTCCAGTTGGATTATGATAAGACGGTATAATATAAGCTAATCTTATTCTATCATTATTCTTAATTTTATTTAAAAGATCATCTATATCCATTCCATCTGTTTTCATAGATATTCCTATTATATTTAACCCATGAAGCTTCATTAGTTTTATAGCTGTATTATGTGTTGGATTTTCAGTTAATATATTATCCCCTTCATTAGTCAAAGATGATAATATCAAATCAAAGGCTTCTGTAAAACCATTGGTAATTAATATATCTTTATGTTCTATATCTACTCCTTTATTAATCATATAAATTAACAATTCATCAATAAGTGGTTTGTATCCTTTTGCATATCCATAATTAAGAATTCTATTTCCTTCTAACGAAATTCTATTTAAAAATGCTCTTTTAAAATCTTCAATGTTAAATAAATTCTCATCTGGAGATATGCTTTTAAAAGATATCATACCCTTTTTATATTGCAATTCATTCTTCATAATATCTAATTTTTCTGAGTTTATAGCATATTTATTAACCTTTTTGCTCCAATCTATATACCAATTTTCTTGCTTGCTTATATGAATATCATTTATAAAAGTTCCTTTGCCTTTTACAATATTTATATATCCATCATCTTGTAATAACTCATAAGCTGCAATTACTGTATTTCTGCTTACCTTGAGCATTTTAGATAATTCTCTAGTTGAAGGCAGTCTTTCTCCATATTGCAGCATTCCTTTTGATATCATTTCTTCTATATAATTTTTTATTTGAATATATATAGGAGAGTCTCCATTTAGTTTTATATCTAAAAACATGGGCATTGCCCCCTTGATTTTTTAAAACATTTAAATGTACTCATAACTATTATGACTTATAAATGAAAAAAAATAAATAGCCTTAATTGTAGTATAAGACTATTTATTTTGAACATTCTATAAAATTTTATTAAATAAAGGTTCAAATGTAAGTATAAAGGTGAGAATTATTAAAATAATAATTGTTCCCCAACCAATAACATTGCCTATTCCCTTATTAACATACTTACCCATAATTTCCTTATTATTAACCATGAGCATCATACAGATTAAAACTACAGGCAATAACATTCCATTAATGACTTGAGTTACTAAAGTTATTTTTATAAGAGGTGCTCTTGGTATTAATATTATTGCTACACTTATTAATATTATAGCAGTAAATAATATATAAAATTGTGGTGCCTCATTCATAGTTTTATCTATACCCGCTTCAAATCCAAAGGCTTCACATATATAAAAAGCAGTAGCAAGTGGAAGTATAGTTGCTGAAAATATAGATGCTACCAATAATCCAGCTGCAAATATTTCCGAAGCAAAATTTCCTGCTAAAGGTTTTAATGCTATAGCGGCATCCTTTGCTTCATTAATTGAAATTCCCTTTACATGTAAAGTTGCTGCGCAGGCTACAATTATAAAAAATGCAACCACAACTGTAATTACGCAGCCTATAATCACATCCCATAACTC
The DNA here is from genome assembly GCF_000807255.1 of Clostridium pasteurianum DSM 525 = ATCC 6013. Classification (NCBI taxonomy): domain Bacteria; kingdom Bacillati; phylum Bacillota; class Clostridia; order Eubacteriales; family Clostridiaceae; genus Clostridium; species Clostridium pasteurianum. Next base: position 4,332,328 of record NZ_CP009268.1, read on the forward strand.
ATATTTATAATCTTCAATTTTTAATCCCTTTTCTATTACAGAAGATTGCATATAAAACTGCATCCATGGGGCTATGGTTGTTCCAACTATTCCTATTACCATACTTAAACTCTGTTCATTCATATCCAAAGATGGCTTTACAATAGAATTTCCTATTTCATTCCAATTAGGTCTTGCTAATATTGCTGAAGCTATATATGACAATAAAAACACACTAAATATTAAAAATATTTTTTCTGAAGATTTATATGTTCCCTTAACTACCATAATCCATACTAATATAGCGCTAAATGGTACAGAAATGTATTTTGATATTCCAAAAACCTGCAGACTGCCAGCTACCCCAGCAAATTCTGTGGCAGTATTTCCTATATCCGCTATTATAAGACCTAAAAAAATAAAAAAGGTGATTTTCACACCAAAATTTTCTCTTATTAGGTCTGCCAATCCCTTTTTTGTAACTATTCCCATTCTTGCATTCATTTCTTGCACTACAAGTAGAACAATAAAAGCAGGTATCAATGTCCAGATCAATTTATATCCATAAGTAGCTCCAGCAATAGAATATGCTGTTATTCCACCTGCATCATTGTCTACACTACCAGTAATAATTCCAGGACCTAATATAGTTAAAAATAGGATAACCTTTATCATAAGAGTATTTTTTTTATTAGACTCCATTTTACTTTCCTCCTATTCTATCCTATTCTTCTCTTTGTCTTTAAAAGCTCATATATAACATCATTTATAATTACATTTCCTAAAAGATTTTTATTCTCATTTACAATAGGAACAGCCAAAAGATTATATTTAGAAATAGTTTTTATCAATTCTCTTATATCGTCTTTATCATAAATATATGCAAAATCTTTATTCATTAAACTATGCAATTTTATATTTGAATTGGATATTATAATATCTCTTAAAGACAATGTACCTATAAGTTCATTTTTATTATCTACTACATAAATACAATACATTTCATCTTCTTCTGGTTTTAATTTTCTAAGTATATTAATGGCCTGTTCTATAGTCAAATCTGATTTTAAAGAAACATATTCTGTAGACATTAAGCTGCCTACTTCGTTATCTTCATATTCCATAAGTTCTCTTACTTCATTAGATGAGTCTTTTTCCATATTACTTAAAAGTTCCTCTGCCCTATGTTCACTTAATCCATCTAAAATGTCTGCCACTTCATCTGCTGGCATTTCTTCTAATATATCTGCAATTTTATCCGTGGATAAATTATTTACAAGGTTAATTTGTGCATCTTCTTCCATCTGTTCTAATACATCTGCTGCCTTTGAATTATCTAGACTGGAAAAAATCATAATTCCAGTATTACCATGAAAATCTTCAATAATATCAGCTAAATCAGATGGATGTAAAATTGATAATTTGTTATAGGTCTTAGATAGCATAATATTTTCATTTGAACTAAAGATTGTTTCTACATCTTTCCACAATATAAGTTTACTTGATATCTTTAATCCCATTTTAGTAATTGGTTTTGCGATTCCTATTCTTCTAAGTATACCTTCAGTTCCTATATCCACTGCAACTATAAAAATTCCATTTCCTAGATTTGCTAGTCTTATATCATTTACTCTTACAACTTTTCTTCCATTTACATCTATAATTTGTTTATCTAGTATATGCTGTGATAAAAACATAATATCTTTAAGAACAATTTTTTTAATTTCATGACATATTATAGCATATTGTCCCTTTTCCTTATTTATAGATATATTATTTGAACTTATATATATAATTCCATTAGAAGTTTTTACTTTTATGACCTCAACTCTAGGAGATTTAATAGTATTCTTTATACCTAAATCTTTAACCTTTCCAACTAACATTCTATCTTCAGTAAAAACTTTTCTTCCAAGTACTCTACTTAAATAAAAACTATTCATTTCCATAATGCATCCTCCTTATAAAGGAAAAATGCACTAAAAATAAAATGTCAATGTATGTACATTTTCCCTCTAATTATTTAGTTTTAATACCTCATAAATTGGGGCCAAAATGTCCATTAATACAATCACACTCCATTTTTAACACAAATAAATATTATATAATTAATTTATTTACAATATTATTATATTCCTATATATAATAAATGCAACCATATAAAGTAAATTGTATCCAACAGTATTAATTATTTACCGCATACTTTTATATGCTGAATTTATTTTGAAATTACATGAATATATAATTCTGACTTAAAAACATAAAAAATTAAGGAGCTGTCGCACTAAAAAATTAGTGGGACAGTTTTTTGCGTAAAAAAATAAATCTCCCACTCGGAAGAGTGAAAGATTTATAGTAAAATTAACATATGGCAAAATATATTAATTTACATAAAAATTATACTTTAAATCGCGGAAGTTATCAATTAAAACTTCCACTAGATATGGATTACATGATTCCAGATAATGATTCGGTGCGTTTGCTAAGTCAGTTTGTAGAGGAGATGGATTTAACAGATTTATATTTGACTTATTCTCGATTAAGGGAAAATCAGGCTACGCCTCGTCAGATGCTGAAGATTGTACTTTATTCTTACATGAATCATAGATATTCTTCTAGGGAAATGGAAACCTCCTGCAAAAGAGATGTAAATTTCATGTACCTTTTAGAGGGTTCACCAGTACCAGATCATTCTACCTTTGCAAGATTCCGTAGTATCCACCTTTCTCAATGCGCAGAAACAATTATGGCAGAAATGACAAACTTTCTTTATGAAATTGGAGAAATATTAGGGGACGCTATATTTATTGACGGTACAAAGATAGAGGCATGTGCCAATAAGTATACTTTCGTTTGGAAAAAAGCAGTTTCAAAAAATTTGGAGAGACTACTTTATAAATTAGCTGATTTTGTAGCTGAATGCGAAGAACTATACGGACTAAAGCTCGTATATGAAAACAGAGTAAAAATAAAGCATGTAAAGAAGCTACGCAAGAAACTTTATGCCTTGAAACAAGAAGAAAATATTGAATTTGTACATGGATGTGGTAAAAGGAAAACTCCAATTCAACGTTCTATTGAAAAACTCGAGGAATATCTTAATAAGCTAAAAGAATACACACAGAAAATCCATATCTGCGGTAAGCGTAATAGCTATTCGAAGACAGATAAAGATGCAACTTTTATGAGGATGAAAGAAGACGCCATGAAAAACGGTCAGTTAAAACCTGCTTACAATGTGCAGCATGGAGTTGATTCTGAATATATAGTGTGGCTTACTGTAGGCGATCAGCCTGCGGACACCACAACGTTGATTCCATTTCTAAAAAGCATGGAGAACTTCTTGTATTTTAGATATTTAAAAATAACTACAGACTCAGGCTATGAGAGTGAAGAAAATTATGTTTATACTAAAGAAAATGGACAGTTATCATATATTAAGCCAGCAAATTATGAAATAGCTAAAACAAGAAAATATAAGGATGATATAAGCCGAATAGAAAACATGGACTATGATGAATTTGGTGATTATTATACTTGCAAAAATAATAAGAAGCTAACAGTAAATAGAATAATAAAAAGAAAAAGTAAGACTGGTTATGTAAGTGAAAAAAACAATCTACACATGTGAGGATTGCAGTAATTGTAATCAAAAAAATAAATGTATAAAAGGACATAACTGTAAAACGCCATTAGAGGATAGAGTTAAAAATCTTGAAACTTCAAAGCTCTTCAACATGCTTCGCAAAGAGAATCTTGAAAGAATTGTAAGTGAAGAAGGTTGCGAGTTAAGAATGAATCGAAGTATTCAAGCCGAAGGCTCTTTTGCAGAGATAAAACAGGATATGGGATTTCGTAGATATCTAAGTAGAGGTAAAAAGAATGTTTTGGCGGAAAGTATTCTGTTAGCTATGGCACATAATATAAATAAGCTACATAATAAAATCCAGTCAGATAGAACTGGAACACATCTTTTTCCACTTAAAAAGAGTGCTTAATTTTAAAATCTTAAAAACTCTGCAAATCAAAAAAGGCCTTAATATCAAAGGTTTATTAAAGTGCGCCATTTTTTAATTATCGAGCTTATTGGGGATTAAAATATCATTAAATTTTCTATGACACACACAAAAAACGCTGCCGCGTTAGCATACTTTTTTATGCTAATGCGACAGCTCCTTAATTTTTTATTCAGTTGTAAATGGTAACAAAGCTATATTTCTTGATCTCTTAATTGACTCTGTTAACATTCTCTGATGTTTAGCACAGTTTCCAGAAATTCTTCTAGGAAGAATTTTTCCTCTTTCTGTGATATACTTTCTTAATTTATTGATATCTTTATAATCTATATGATCAGCTTTATCCATGCAGAAAGAACAAACTTTTCTCTTCATTCTTCTGCCTCTTGGACCGCCCTTTCTTGAGTCTCTTCCGTCTCTGCTATTTCCATTTTCTCTACTCATTTTGTTCTCCTCCTTACCTTATAAATTTAAAATGGGATATCTCCATCATCAATTGGAGTTATATCTGCTCCAATATCAGGTTCATTTACATCTCCCATAGAATTAGATCCAAAATCATCCTTTGGTGCTGAGGTTCTATTTCCTCCCCATTCAAGGAATTGTATCTCATCAGCCACTACCTCGGTAACATATCTTCTACTGCCATCCTTAGCTTCATAAGATCTAGTTTGAATTCTTCCACTAACGCCTATAAGCTTACCTTTACTCATATAATTAGCCGTAGACTCAGCTTGTTTCCCCCAAACTACTATTGGAATGAAATCTGCTTCTCTTACCCCATCTCTGTTAGGCATTCTTCTATCAACTGCTATAGTAAAGGTGGCAACAGCATTACCACTTCCCGGAGTAAATTTTAACTCTGGGTCTTTAGTAAGTCTGCCTATTAAAACAACTCTATTCATTTTTACACCACCACATAAAATTATTTTTCATCTTTTACTATTAGATGTCTTATAACACCATCAGTAATTCTGAAAACACGACCTAATTCTTTTGGTAATTCGGAATCAGAAGTAAAGTTTATTAATGTATAATAACCTTCATTAAACTTATTTATTTCATAAGCAAGTTTTCTCTTACCCCAAAAATCAACATTATCTACTGTTCCACCACCATTTTCGATGACACCTTTAAATTTTTCAACATTAGCTTTAACAGTGTCTTCTTCTAATGATGGACTAAATATAAATAAAGTTTCATATTTTCTCATTAGATTCACCTCCTCCCCCCGGCCTAACGGCTATGCATTTTGCATAGCAGGGATTACATCAATATATGATATCATATTTTATTTTAAATTGCAAGTGTTTTTTATCTATTTTAATTCATAATATACAGTATAAACTAAATATACATATATTTTTATATAAACATTAAGCTTAATCTTAAATGAAATCCCTATTCTTTCGTTTAATATTTTTTATATTAGTTTAAAATTATAAATTGCAATTACTTCTTATATTATATTTGATATAAAATATATCGAATACACATAAACATTTTAATAAAAATTTTTTTCAATATTGAACATCTAAAGAGCTGTCTTACATAATATGTTATGGAAGACAGCTCCTTAAGATTATTCATTAACACTATTACTTTCAATAATTCCTTTCATATCCTTTTCAAATTTACTTCTAGTAAGCATAACTATTCTTCCACAACCTGTACATTTAATTTTTACATCTGCACCAATTCTTATAACTTTCCATGCATTTATACCGCAAGGATGCTGCTTTTTCATCTTTACAATATCTCCTAATTCAAAATTTTTATTCATTTTTTTCCTCCCTAATAATAATCTCTTTAACATTGCTAGTTATAACTATATTTGATTCGTCTAATTCATCTTTTATAAACTTTCTAAGCTTATTCCCATTTTGTGCTTGAGTAGAAGTTTTTACTTTACCAGATACCCTTATATTCATTCCATTTGGTAAAAATCCAATTATTCCAAACACTTTAGGTTTTTCCACTATATCCTTAGATGTTTCACTAAATTTATCACAAGCTTTATTTAAAACATCAATTACTTTATCTGTTTTCTGACTATAATCTATGCATATATCTATGTTAATCGTTATAGCACCTCTTGAATGATTAGTAACTTTAGTAATAAGTCCATTAGGTATTATATGCAGGTCCCCATTGAAATCTCTTATTTTAGTAACTCTAAGTTCTATACTTTCTACTGTACCACTTTTACTATCTATATCTATGTAATCTCCTACAGAAAACTGATTCTCAAAAATAATAAAAAATCCATTTATGACATCTTTGATTATACTTTGTGCACCAAGCCCTATAGCAACACCACCTATACTAGCAAAGGTTATACTTATATTTCCAAACAAATCAGTAAGATTTAATATTCCTATAATTCCTATAAAATAAACACCATATCTTAATAAACTCTTTAGTAATTCTCCTGCAGTTTTAGATCTTTTACTATCTACAAAAAATTTAGAATCTATATGTTTTTTTACTAATTTATCAATTATGGAATTACCTATTTTTACAGCAGCATACATAACTAATATAATAATAAATATTTTCAATGCAATAATCATGATTTTATATAAATTTATATTTATATTGCCAATTTTTATACCACCACTATCAAGATCTATCTTAAATATAGCAAAAGGGTTTAAATTTTCAAACATATTTCAGCCATCCTTATATTTTTTATTATAATATACCATAAAATTTTTTAATTCAAAAGTATTTAAATTTTATGTCTTTATATGAAGTTTACATTAGAAAATTTATTTGATATTCAATGAAGCAATAAGATTATTTTTTGATTGAATATTGACTCATATCCAATCTTATTCTTGAAAAAGCACCCTTACTTCTTTCCACAAAAAGGAAAAAGGTACTGTAGCACTTTAGAAATTAATTTTCAATTTTATACATACCTAAAAAATATTAAATAAGATAATAGTATTAATTATTGATAAAAATAATATCTATTTAAAATCTATATATTAAATAGACCATATCGGTATAATATTACACTAATATTATCTAATATGTTATAATATATGTAGATTATAATTTTAATGAGGTATATGATTATGTTTATATTAATAGTAAAAGCAATATTAATTGGAATTAGTACGGGTTTTATTCTCTCAATTCCACTTGGCCCTTCCGCTCTAGAATCAATACGAAGAACTGCTTCTAGAGGTTTTAAAGAAGGATTTAAAGTATCTCTAGGTTCATTGAGTGCAGATGTTTTTTATTTATTATTAATAAATTGTGGTCTTGCTAATATATTAAGCACTAATCCCAAAACAGAAGCTTTATTTTGGATTATATCTGGTTCCATATTAACTTTTATAGGTTATAATTCAATTAAACATAAAAATGGCAATGAGACCTTCTTATCTAAATTTATGAAAAACCTAAATTTATCTTCTTTACCTTTTTTAACTGGTTTTTTTATAACTGTATCTAATCCAATGACACCATCCATATGGTTAACTTTAAGTGGTACTGTAATAAGAGCTTGGTATTATATAAATATAACTTGCTATTATATTTTTATTATTTCTATAATAATTGGTATGATTTTATGGTTTGCGCTTTTGAACTTCCTAGCACTTAAAGGTTTTAATTTATTGGGAAAAAATCACTCTAATAAAACAGTTTATCTTTTAATGTTCGGAACAGTATTTACAGGATTAATATTTGTTATATATGGAATTTATAGTTTTTTTAATTCCAATATTATTATAATGAAATACTTACATTAAATTATTTTTTTATAGATAAATATATTTATATTTTGTAGTATAAAGCTCTTCTTTTTTGGGTAAAATTTCAAAAAAGGAGGTTTTTTTATGGTAAATAAAGTAATGATTGATTCAACGGAAAATAACTGTATTTTTAAAATTAGAGATACATTATCTAAAGAAATTTTATCTACACTTAAAGAAAACAGACCAATAATTTTATTATGTATTGGTACCGATAGATCAACAGGTGATTCTTTAGGTCCATTAGTAGGTGATAAGCTTAATTTTTTAATTCGAGATCACATATTCATATATGGTAATTTAAAATCTCCAATACATGCTAAAAATTTATGTGATACTATAACTAAAATTAAATCTACCTACAAAAATCCATATATTATAGCCGTAGACGCTTGTCTTGGCAGTATACAAAATGTTGGTAAAATTATAATAGAAAATAAGCCTGTAATTCCTGGCGCAGCTATGAATAAAGATCTCCCACCTGTAGGTAATTTAAGTATTACTGGAATAGTAAATATAGCTGGTTCATTAGAATTTATGGTACTTCAAAATACTCGATTATACGTAGTAATGCATTTAGCTGACATGATATCAAAAGGCATTTATCATTCTATTATTAAAACTGTAGGTGGAAAAAGAAATATTACTTTAAACACCTAAAAATCTTTTTACATTTGTTTTACTTAACAAATCACTTGGAAAATTCAAATATTCTGTAGAAGTGATAGAATACTCTATTGATACTTAATTACAATATCATAATTCTTAAATATTTCTATATTATCAATAAAATTTATCAGTACTTATTTACTTTCAACTATAGATAGTTATCCTAATATGATTAACTTTTATCTTTAACAAATTTTCTACTTATTTGTATTTTGTATTTATTATATTATTTAAATTTTTATGTAAAAAATTTATAATATTTTATTTATAAATTTATCATACTTACATTTAAATATAACTAAAAAAACCTCTCAAGATTTCTGTGAGAGATTTTTTTAGTTATATTCTTTATTTAAAAATATTTTTATTTTTTACTTACCGCATCTTTTAATACATATTCTTCCTCATCAGACAAATCATATCTCGATATTCCTTTGTCTATAGGTTTTGCATAAGTTGTACTTTCATTTCTGCCATATATACTTGTTATAACTACTCCATCATTATTATTATCAAGTAATGCAATAGAAAAACTCAAATCACTACCAACATCTTCAAAGGCCTTATAACGTACTATTGATATGTTTTGTAAACATTTATTTACTTTTTCATTAATACCATTATATTCGTTTTTAATTTTAATAGAATCATTATTAATATTATCTATTTTATCCATATAGGATTCTATTAATTCTTCTATATTATTATTTTCTACTCCTCTTGTTAATTTCCTGTACTTACTCTCTAATCTATTAATGGCTTTTATATTAACAAACATATTTATTAATAATATTATTATTAATATAATTAAAATACCTACTATGTATATACTTAAATTATTATATATTTCAATTATATTTTGCATTTATTTATTTTTACCATCCTTTCATTCTATAAATGTTTCACGTGAAACATTTTAAATTTTTAATATATCTAATATTCTTTGAAGATCCTCATTAGAATAATACTCTATTTCAATTTTTCCTTTATTATTTTTATTTTTCAGATTTACTTTTGTACCAAACATTCCTTCAAGTTTATTTCTTATTTCATTGATATAAATATTTTCATTTTCTGTATTACTCTTTTTAACTTCTTTCTTATTATTTAACTTTAAATTTTTAATAATTTTTTCTATTTCTCTAACACTTAAATCTTCATCTATTACTTTTTGTGCAATTTCATATTGTAAATCATTATTATCAATACTTAATATAACTCTAGCATGCCCTTCTAGTATAACACCATCTATTAAATATTCTTGAACCCTCTTATCTAAATTTAATAATCTAATGGAGTTTGTAATAACTGTCCTTGATTTTCCAATTCGTTTTCCTAATTCCTCTTGTGTTATATTAAAATCTTCTAATAATTTTTTATAGGCTAAACCTTCTTCTATTGGATTTAAATCTTCTCTTTGTATGTTTTCTATTAAAGATACTTCCAATAAATCTTTATCAGATAATTCCATAATTACTGCAGGTAATTCTTTCATTCCTATACTTTTAGCCGCTTTCCAACGCCTCTCACCTGCAACTATAATATAAAAATCATCTACTTTTTTTAATATAAGTGGTTGAATAATTCCATGTTGCTTAATAGATTGTGCTAACATTATAATTTTTTCATCATCAAAGTTTTTTCTAGGTTGATTATAATTAGGCTTTATTAAATTTATAGAAATCAAATTAACATTTTTATTAGTTTCATTGTTTTCTAATAGATTCTGATTTATTAATGCACCTAACCCTTTACCTAATCCACCTTTTTTGTTCACATTTATCACCTCTCTTGTCTAGTAATAAATTCATCTGTTAAGGAATTATAATATTCGGCCCCTTTGCACTTATTATCATAAAGTAAAATAGGAAGTCCAAAACTAGGAGCTTCAGCAAGTCTAATATTTCTAGGTATAGTAGTTTTAAATACTTTATTCATAAAATATTTATCTACTTCATTATACACTTCATTTGATAGTTTAGTCCTATTATCAAACATTGTAAGTATAACACCTTCTACATATAGACTTTTATTTAAAGACTTCTTTACTAATTCAATAGTGTTTACAAGTTGTCCTACTCCTTCCAAAGCATAAAATTCAGCTTGTATAGGAATTAAAACACTATCAGATGCACATAAAGAATTAATCGTCAACAATCCTAATGATGGAGGACAATCAATAAATATATAATCATATTCAATATCTAAATTTTTAATTTTATCCTTTAAAATAGTTTCTCTATTTTTTGTCTCTATTATTTCTATTTCTGCGCCTGCAAGTTCTATTGTAGATGGAGCAACATATAAATTTTCTATAAGCTGAGATTTCAATATAACATCTTTTAATTCAGTATCTTCAGTCATTATATTATATATAGATTTTTCAATATTAGCTTTATCAATTCCAAATCCACTAGTAGTATTTCCTTGAGGATCAATATCTATTGTTAAAATCTTATATCCTTTCATAGCTAGATATGAACAAAGATTAATATTAGTAGTAGTCTTACCCACCCCACCTTTTTGATTAAATATACTTATTACTTTCATAAAATCACCTCGATTCAAAATTTTTTTAATTTTATTTAAATTTTATAATATTGTAAAATCTATCATTACTTATTATTATAATCTCATAATCTCACTTATTAAATACATTTCATAAAACATTTATAAAAAAATTAATTTTATAAAATTTATCATATATATTTAAGATTGTAACTATTAATTTATCTTTATAAAAACAATATAATTTTTATTATATAAAGAAAAACTTTAATAAAACTATATTTTATTAAATAATAGTCTTTTCTGAAAGTGAAACTTTGAATAGATTTCTTTAAAATATGTATACAAACAAATCTTTAAATCTCATTGAATAGATTTTAAAATCAATTATATTTATTTTAGAAAAATATGTTCACTACATAGAAATCTTCACTATTAATTTTCTAAGATAATATATTTTATAAATAAAATAGTAGTATAATTTATCATAAAATCATACTACCAACTTTACAATTCTTTACAAAATTAAAAGAATTGTAAAAAGTACTTTCATACTTCGATATTTTTTACAAATTCTTATAATCCAAAAATTATATAGATATTTATTAGTATATATAATTTTTTATATTTTTATTTATTAAAAGTAATTTATTTAAGTTATATCTTAAAAATCAGATATGTTTTTATTAACGTATTAAAATTCAAACAATAATTAACATAATACTTTGTAAATTAAGACTTACATAAAAATCAAAAAACTTTAGATAATAAAGTCAATAAATTTTAGGTTAAATTTAACTTAAATCGGATTGTTATAAAATTATGCCTATGATAAATGATAAAATTAGAATAAATTATTTTATTAATAAAAATAATTTTATATTATATAAGGTATAGTACTATAAAAATTAATTTATTTTAAAATATGTAAATTTTACATAGGATTCAAATAACTGAATATAAAAATATTTGATTTTAAATTTATATATTTGATACAAATATTTATTAATAATATAAATTATTTATTTAATGTTTCACGTGAAACATTACTTCTTTTTTATCTTAATTGTAACTTCTATAAATTCATCTAACTCCTTAGATCTATAATTAGCACTAATACCATATTTATCAAAGACCTGTTTTATAGTGTTAATATATACTTTAGGACTAAATATACCTTTTATTCTTTTTTTTCCATCAGAAGCCAATTCAATCGTTTCTAATTTAATTAATTCTTTTTCTATAAGTTCTTCAGTATTTTTAACATTTAGATCTTTTTCTATAATAATATTTAATATTTTCTTTTGAAATTCCTCATCAGGTAATTTTAGCAAAGCTCTGGCATGTCTTTCTGTTAATGAATTTTTTAAAATAATATCTCTTATACTTTTATTAAGTTTAAGAAGTCTTAGTTTATTAGATATTGTGGATTGCTTTTTACCGATGCTAGTAGCAAGCTGTTCTTGAGTATAACCATGCTCTTTAATTAAATTATAATAAGCTTCTGATTCTTCCATGAAATTCAAATCTTCTCTTTGAAGATTTTCCAATAGTGCAAGTGCAGCTGATTCTTTATCTGAAATATTATTTATAATTACTGGTACTAATTCAAGACCGACTATTTTAGCTGCTCTCAATCTGCGTTCACCAGCTATTAATTCATATTTATTTTCACCAATATTTCTTACAGATAAAGGCTGCATTATACCATAATTTTTTATTGATTGTGCTAATTCATTAAGTGAATTCTCATCAAAATATTTTCTTGGTTGATAAGTATTAGCAACTATCCATTCTACATTTATATTAACTATATTATTATTAATCATAGAATATCATCCCTTATCTTATATATTTTATTATGTTATTTTCTCCATATCTTAACAAAATCCTTCTTTTTATGTAATAATATATTCGACAATTATTTTAATGGTTTTTTAGTAACAATTCCAGACTTCCTAGGGAATTGTTTAGGTGTTTGTTTAATTTTTTTAACTATAACAAGATTGTGCTTTAAATCACTTTCTTCAATATCTACTTTTATTATATCTTCTAATCTACCACCTAAAGTTCCAATAGCATTTTTAGATTCAAGTATTTCTTCTTCAATAGAAGGGCCTTTTAATGCTACAAAATATCCTCCAACTTTAACATAAGGTATACAAAATTCACTTAAAACAGTCATATTAGCTACTGCTCGTGAAGTTGCAATATCAAATTTTTCTCTGTATTCAATATTCTTAGCATAGTCTTCAGCTCTTCCATGGATTGTTTTTATATTTTTAAGATCTAACCTATCTATAACTTCATTTAAAAAATTAATCCTTTTATTTAAAGAATCTAATAGAACTACACATATTTCTTCATTAATAATTTTTATAGGTATACCTGGAAATCCAGCTCCAGTACCTATATCAATAATATTTTTTGCATTTTTTAAAAATGGAAATCTAAATATTTTAATTGAATCAATAAAATGCTTTTTAACTATTTCTCCATCTTCAGTTATAGCGGTAAGATTTATTTTTTCATTCCATTCCTTAATTAAATTCTTATATTTCATAAATTTATTATACTTTTCTTCATTAAAAACAACACCTTCATTATCACAAGCACTTTCCATTATATTAAAATATTTCATTTATACCCTCCGTTATGTAAATACTTTATTTATATGTTAATATTATATACTAACTATATAAATGATTAAATAAAACCTTAGTGCAAATATTTTACTTCACTAAGGTTTTAAAAATTATATAGACATTTTTCTAAAATACTGCTCTAAATATATCATTAGAACTGATATATCAGCAGGTGATACACCTGAAATTCTAGATGCTTGACCAATACTTACAGGTCTCATCTTATCTAATTTTTGTATTGCCTCTATTCTAATTCCTTTTACTTCATGATAATCTATCTTTTCCGGTATATGTCTATTTTCAAATTTTTTAAATTGCTCTACTTGTTCCAATTGCTTAATTATATATCCTTCATATTTTGTAGCTATATTTACCTCATCTATTATATCATCAGATAGGTCTGTTCTTTCTAAATCTAATTTTTTTACCATATTATAATCAAGTTCTGGTCTTTTTATAAGTTCATACAAACTTATAGGTTTCTTTAACGTAGAAGAGCCTAGACTTTCCAAAAAATCATTATTTTCCTTTTTATTTGTAATTTGAACTCTTTTTAGCCTATCAATTTCTTTTTCTATAGAATCTCTTCTAAATTTAAATCTTTCATATCTAAAATCTGAAACTAATCCAATACTTCTTCCTATCTCTGTAAGCCTCAAGTCTGCATTATCCTGTCTTAATAAAAGCCTGTATTCAGCTCTGGATGTCATCATTCTATAAGGTTCATTAGTTCCTTTTGTAACAAGATCATCTATAAGTACTCCAATATATGCATCTGACCTTTTTAAAATTAACGGATTTTTATTTTGAATTTTTAATGCTGCATTTATTCCAGCAATAAGACCTTGACAAGCTGCCTCTTCATATCCAGAACTACCATTTAATTGACCAGCTCCGAATAAGCCATCTATATCTTTAAATTCTAATGATAATTTTAACTGAGTTGGATCTATACAATCATATTCTATAGCATATGCTGTTCTAAGTATTTCAGCATTTTCTAATCCTTTAACAGTCCTTATCATTTGCAATTGTACCTCTTCTGGCAGAGAACTTGACATTCCCCCTACGTACATTTCATTAGTATTTTCACCTTCTGGTTCTATAAATACTTGGTGTTGGTTTTTATCTGGAAATCTCATTACTTTATCTTCTATAGATGGGCAATACCTAGGACCTACACTCTTAATACTTCCATTATATAAAGGTGACCTATCTATATTCTCTTTAATGATTTTATGAGTTTCTTCATTAGTATAAGTTAAATAACACAGTATTTGATTTCTATCAATATTAGCACTTATAAATGAAAATGGTACTATTTTTTTATCTCCAGGCTGCTCTATCATTTTAGATTCATCTATAGATCTTCTATTAATACGAGCAGGTGTACCAGTCTTAAATCTTCTTAAAATCACATTCTGATCTATAAGGCTTTGAGATAATTCATTAGCAGTAGCTAAACCACTTGGTCCACCACTATAATTCACTTCCCCAATTATTATTCTAGATCTTAAATAAGTTCCTGTAGACAATACTATACATTTACAAGAAAAATAAGCTCCATTCTTAGTTAATATTCCTTTCACAGCGCCATTTTCAAAATCTATACTTGTAACCTCAATTTGTTTTATATATAAATTATTCTGATTTTCCAATACTTCTTTCATTCTTTGAGAATATCTTCTTTTATCAGCTTGAGCCCTAAGAGAATGTACTGCCGGTCCTTTTGATAAATTTAACATTTTAGATTGAATAAATGTATAATCAATATTTACACCCATTTCTCCACCTAATGCATCTATTTCTCTTACTAAATGTCCTTTAGCAGTTCCACCTACATTAGGATTACATGGCATCATAGCTATACTATCTAAGTTCATAGTACATATAAGAGTTTTAATTCCCATTCTTGAAGCAGCTAAAGCCGCTTCACATCCAGCATGACCAGCTCCAATTACTATTAAATCATAATCACCAGCAATATATTTTATCAATTAATTCACCTACTTTCCTAAACAAAAATTTTTAAATATTTTTTCTATTAAATCTTCTTCCATAGTATCACCAGTAATTTGGCCTAAATTATACCAAGCATTCCTTATATCTATTGATGCTAAATCTATAGCAGATGTATTTTTCAAAGCATTTATGGCCTCTAAGCAATTGGATTTTGCACTAATCAAAGCAGCTTTATGTCTAATATTTGTAATAATCAAATTACTAGCTTTTATATTTTCATTAAAAAATAGTTCTTTAATCTTATCCTTTAGTATATCTATGCCAAAACCATTTTTAGCAGACATCTCTATTACATACTTAGATGATAAAATTTTTAAATCAGTATTTTGTATTTTTCTGGGTAAATCTGTTTTATTTAATATAACAATATATTTTTTATCTTTAATATGTCTTATTATGTCTAAATCTTTATTATCTATTTCTCTACTAGAATCTAAAATAAATATTATTAAATCTGCTTCATCTATTTTTTTTATGGAATTTTCTACACCTATTTTTTCTACAATATCTTTAGTTTTACGTATTCCCGCGGTATCAATTATCTTTACAGGTATTCCCGAAATATTTATATATTCCTCTATCAAATCTCTAGTGGTTCCTTCAATATCTGTAACAATTGCTCTTTTTTCTTCTAATAAAGCATTTAATAATGAAGATTTTCCAACATTAGGTTTACCAACTATAGCAGTGTTTAAACCTTCTCTAATTATTTTACCTTCATCTGCTGAATTAATTAAACTTTCAATTTTATAAAGTACAGCTTTTAATTGAATAATTGTATCTTCAGAAGTTAACTCCTCAAGATCATCTTCCGGATAATCCACTGTTGCTTCAATATGAGCTATCAACTCTAATAATTTTTTTCTTAAATCATTAATACACATTGAAAGACTTCCCTCAGACTGTTTAACTGCCGCTTTCATACTCATATCTGTTTTTGAAGTTATTATATCCATAACAGCTTCTGCCTGACTAAGATCTATTCTTCCGTTTAAAAACGCTCTCTTAGTAAACTCACCTGGTTCTGCAATCCTTGCTCCAGCTTTTAACACTTCTTCTAAAACCCTATTAGTTGAAAAAATTCCACCATGACAATTTATTTCTATAGTATCCTCAGCTGTAAAACTTTTAGGTCCCTTCATAAAACTTACGATAACATCGTCTATATTTTCTCTAGTTGTTAATTCAACTATATTACCATATTGCATAGTGTAAGGTTTAATATTCAAAAGTGTTCTTCCGCTTTTAGCTCTAAAAATCTTATTTACTATATTTACTGAATCTTTTCCCGAAACTCTAATGATAGAAATTCCGCCTTCACCTAATGCTGTAGCAATTGCTACTATAGTATCAAATTCTTTCATAAAATTTTGATGAGAATCTATCCTATCCTCACCAATTCCTCCTTTCTAATATATATTTTACAATTAAAAAGAAAGCCATCAGGCTTTCTTTATATCAATTACCACATATCTATTGGGTTCATCACCCTCACTATAAGTTTTAATGTTCTTACAACTTTGTAATGCAGAATGGATTATTCTTCTTTCGTAAGGATTCATAGGTTCAAATTTCATAATCTTTTTACTTTTTTGTACTCTATGTGACATTCTTATAGCAAGCCTCTTTAAAGTTTCTTCTCTTTTAGATCTATAATTTTCCGTATCAATTGTTACTTTCTTATATTCTCCAGAATTATTTTTATTTACAACTAAGCTTACGAGATATTGAAGAGAATCTAAAGTTTCTCCTCTATATCCTATTATTATTCCCATATTAGAGCCTATAATTTCAATATTAATTTTATTTTTTAATTCTTTGACTATAATTTCTGCATCAATACCCATATTATCAAAAATATTTTTTAAAAAATTTTTAGCTTCATCACAACAATTTCTTTTAATTGTAGCTTTTATTCTTGCAGGGCGTTTACCAATAATACTTAAAAGTCCTTTACTTCCTTCATCAATAACCATAATATCTACTTTATCTTCAGTAACTCCAAGTTTATTAATAGCATTTTTTTTTGCTTCTTCTATAGTCTTACCTGTCATTTCAATACAATGCATACCTCAGGCCCCCCCTCAGTAAATCAATTAATTATCTTTTCTATTTCTCTTGTTTTTTACAGTATTTTTATTATCTATCGTAACACTGCTTTCATCTACAACCTTATTTTCGTTACTTTCATTTTCTATCTTACTTGCAACCATTTTCATAACTAACTTAGTCTGAAATATTTGTACTATATTACCAGTTACCCAATATAAAACTAATGCTGCATTAAACATTAAACTCATATAGAAAAGTACACCAGACATAACTATATTCATAGTTGCAGTTTGTTTTGCTTGAGATTTATCTGACGTAGTTGATGACAACAAAATACCAGAGAAATATGTAGTAGCACCAGACAATACTGGGAGTATCCACGTAGTCCAATCAGATATAGTAGCATGTTTTGATAAATCACTAATCCATAGAAATCCAATACCTTTTATATTTAATGTATAAAATACATAATAAAGTGCTATAAGTATGGGATATTGTATTAATAAAGGTAAACATCCACCTAGAGGATTAACACCTTTTTCTTTATATAATTTCATAGTTTCCTGTTGTAATTTTTGTGGGTCACTTTTATACTTAGTCTGAAGTTTTTTTACTTCTGGACCTATTTTACTCATCATTAATGATGATTTAATTTGCTTAAAATTTAAAGGTAATAACAATAATCTTATTATTATAGTAAGCACTATTATAGATAAACCAATAGATATATTCTTGTCTGGGAAAATACTGAATATTGCATTATCTATTCTATTGAAAAAATTAACAAATAAATCATTTAAAAATTTGATTTTAAACAAACCCTAAGCCTCCTATATTTTATTTAACAGGATCATATCCACCTTCACTAAAAGGATTACACCTAAAAATTCTTATAATCGACATGCATCCTCCTTTTAAAATACCATATTTACTTATTGCATCCATTGCATATTGAGAACAAGTTGGATAAAATCTACAACAAGGCTTTTTTAAAGGTGATATATATTTTCTATAAAATTTTATCATTGATAATATTATTTTCTTCATAATTTAATAAACCTGACCTTTTAAACAGATTTTTTAAAGAAGCTTCTATTTCTTTGTAACTTTTATCTTTTGAATTAATACGAGCAATAACTACGAAATCATATCCTTTTTTTAGTGATTCTTTGTTCAATCTATAACCTTCACTTATTAATCTCTTTACTCTGCTTCGTATAACACTTTTTCCAACCTTTTTACTCACAGATATTCCAATTCTATTAATATCTTTATTTCTTAAATTTCTAAATGTATACAATACTAAAAGATTATTAGAAATAGATTTCCCTTTTCTATAGACATTTCTGAACTCAGAATTTTTTCTTATTCTGTCTTCCTTCATACAAAATCTAATGCTCCTTTAAAAACATACTGATTTTTCGTTAAATTACAGAAAAAGGCCACAAAAGCGGCCCTTATGCTGTCAATTTTTTTCTACCTTTTTGTCTTCTCTTCTTTAAAATATTTCTTCCAGATAAAGTACTCATTCTTTTTCTGAAACCATGTTCTTTTTTTCTTTGTTTCTTTTTTGGTTGATAAGTCATGAACATAATTTTGCACCTCCCTTTTTTGTGCAGTCTAAATTTTATAAAACAACTATTTTAATAACTAATTTATAGTTTTACTTTTACATTATATATTTACATAATAGTAATGTCAATATAAATGAATTTTTATTATGAAATAATTTCCAACCAAAAATTTTAATTAGAAATTATATTTAATAGTTCAACTAATATAAAGACAAGTTAGAATAATATTTCTATAAATAATACACATAATTTTTTTATGTTAAATACTTTTTTGTGGATAACTTCTTGAATAGCTACTAATGTTTTGATATTATTAAACAAGACCTGTTAATTAATTTTAATTTATAAACTTATTCACAGGTTGTGGACAAAATTGTTGATAACTTGTTTAATTCTAGTTAATAATATTATTATTTTTTTTTATTTTGTCTAAAATTCAATATTTATAACCTATATAATTATGTTAATATATTATTTTTGATATATGTTAATAATTTAATTATATTTTAATTACATAACAAATTTATTAACATGTGAATATT